>CAZBUI010000023.1:0-16675 GCA_964495055.1 uncultured Candidatus Bathyarchaeia archaeon
GAGCCTCCTCATCATGGGCTCCTCGAAGCCGCTGGGGCTCCCCACCTCCAATAGGCTGAATAAAAGCTGTCTAAGGCCATCCAAACGCTGCACCCTCAAGGAAGTTACAGCTCGTCGGTGAAAGGGTTTTGGGTCATATCTCTATGACGTCTTTGCTGGTCTTCCCCGGCCTCGCCGTCTCCGGGTTCACGTCCTCCAGCATCTCCAGGAGGCTCTCCAGCTTCTCGTTCATGAGTATGTCCTTGAACTCCATGTACTCGTCGGCCGACCTTATGATGAGGCCCCGGCGCTTCGTGGGGCTGCCGCCGGCGTCCACCGGGTTCACCTCGACGCAAAGGCTGGGCTCCCGGTTCTTGCTGCCGGGCATCCTCATGACGAAGACTCCCGGGACGGTGGTCTTCACCTTCTCCCAGTCCTTGCCTTTCTGTAGAAATTCCGCTAGCTTCTCCTCTGACATACCCTGATCAGACCCGCTCCCGGTATACAAGGGTTGCCCATAAGATTCACCGGTTATTTATAGTTTGACGCCGAACACATATACATGGTTTCTGAAGGGTTCGTCTATCAGGAGAGGCGCTGGGTGGGCGCCGGGAGGAGCGACTGTGTCGCGGAGAACGGGATGGTGGCGTCCAAGCACCCTCTCATTGGGGAGGCTGGCGTCGCCGTGATGAAGAGGGGCGGGAACGCCGTGGACGCGGCTGTCGCAGCCGCGTTCATGGACTGCGTGGTCGAGCCGGCGATGAACGGCGTAGGCGGGGAGGGCGTCATGGCGATGCACCTGGAGTCCGGTGAGAACATCATAGTGGACTACGTGGGGAGGCCGTCCGTGAACTGCACCCCCGACATGTACGAGGTGGAGGATGTCACCGAGCCGGGGTGGATGGGCTGGCGCAAGGTGAAGGGCGACGCCAACGTCGTCGGGCACAGGGCCTGCACCACGCCGGGCACCGTCGCGGGTCTTACGATGGCTCTTGAGCGGTACGGCACCATGAGCCTCGGGGAGGTCATGGCCCCGGCCGTCAGGGTGGCGAGGGAGGGGTTCACCGTGGGCTGGTGGACCGCCGGCCACATCTTGGGGCGCATGGAGGCGTTCTGGGGTTTCGACGAGTGGAGACGGGTCTACCTCAGGGAGGGCCGGTTCCCGTACCTGCCCTACGTCCGAGGGATGACGGAGCCCCACGTCCTCGTGAACGAGGAGCTCGCCAGGTGCCTGGAGGCGATCTCGGCGGAGGGGCGAGACGCCTTCTACAAGGGATGGATAGCGGAGGCCATCGCAGGCGAGATGGAGAGGGGCGGCGGCCTAATAACCCTAGAGGACCTGGCCATGTACGAGCCCATCATACACTCGCCCGACCCTGGGAGCTACAGGGGCCTTGACGTGGTGTACGACCCGACCCACTCGGGGACCACTATGATGCAGATACTCAACATCATGGAGGGCTACGACTTCTCCTCCATGGACTTCATGAGCCCTGAGCGCCTCCACGTCGTCGCCGAAAGCGTCGGCCTAGCCTTCGCGGACAGGTTCAGGTACATGGGTGACCCCGGCTTCGTCGAGGTCCCCCAGAGGGGCTTAGTCTCGAAGGAGTACGCAGCCAAGCTCAGGGGGAGGATAGACCCCGAGAGGGCTGGCGCCGTTGAGCCCGGGGACCCGTGGCCCTACGAGCCGGAGTGCACCACGGCGTTGGCCGTGGCCGACAAGGCCGGGAACATGGTCTGCGTCAACCAGACCCTCGTCAACTCCTTCGGCTGCGGCGTGGTGGTACCCGGCACAGGCATAGTGATGAACAACGCCATGTACGGCCTAGACCCGGAGCCGGGCCACGCCAACAGCATCAACGGCAGGAAGCGGAGGATACAGAACGTCTGCCCAACCGTGCTGCTCGCCGAGGGGGAGCCCTACATGGTGCTCGGTGCGCCCGGAGGTAGGAATATACAGGTCTCCGTGGCTCAGGTCATCCACCACGTTGTCGACTACGGAATGGGGACCCAGGACGCCGTGGACGCCCCGAGGCTAACCCGGGAGACCGGGACCGTCTACATCGACTCTCGCTACCCGGCAGCCGCGAGGGACAAGCTTGCATCCATGGGCCACGACGTCGACTGGGTAGACCCTGAGCTCAAGAGCTGGGGCAGGCCGGTGGCCGTGGTCAAGGACAGCGATACCAGGCTGCTCCACGGCGGCGTCTACTCGCTGTTGACAGGGTTCGAGTCCATGGCGGTGGGGTTTTAACGAGTCCGACAGAGGGGGCTGCCCCCGGTGGGCTCTAAGACTATCGACCATCTGAGCCTAGGAGGGCCCGCACCTCCCTCAGGAGCTCGCCCCTTTCTTCCTCTTCATCCCGCCAGAGTCTATCCAGCTCCCGCCGCCGCTCCGCCGAGATCAGTCCTTGAGCCCTAGCCTGGTTCAACGCCTCGACGAACCCCCTGTATATGTTCCGAGTCTTCCTCGGTCTGGCCAGCCTCTCCCTGATCACCTCGCGCCGGGTCTTGATGCTGGACAGCAGCTCGATGAGCGGCCTCATCTCCCTCAGCGCCTGTCTGAAGGATTCCTGGCTCAACGGTGCGTTGATCGATGCCAGATGGACCTCCGGGGACCTCGGCTTAACGTAGACAGACTGGTTGTTGACGATCCTTCTGCCTCCTTTCCGCAGCTCGTCGGCCTCATCCAGCAGCCTTCTGAGAAGCCCGTCGTCCAGCCTTGAGGTTAGATACCTTCTTATGAGCTCGACGTCGGGGCGATCGTTGCTTCTGCTGATGAGCTTTGTCTCGTACACTGTGGGGAGCCCCCCGAACAGGCTGAACAGCCTATCATGCTCCTCCCGGTGGGTCTCCCTGAAGATGTTCTCCAGGTGTTCGACGCTCTTCTTGGACCCGTAGACGATGGCAAGCGCTAGCTCTTGGTCTCTGAGCCGCAGCTGGAGGCTCGGTAGCGGTCTATCGTCTTCTTTACCCGTTCCTCTCAGGGGTGCGGTGAGCAGGTCTTCGGCTGACACGTTCTCCATGACCTCTCTCTCGCTGAAGCTGGGGACCAAGCCGTCCAGCTCCTCCTCAGCTATCCTGTACCATCCGACGTATTTCTCTCTCCAAGCCATCCGCTTCACCGGGCTAACCAGAGAAGGTGAGAGTGCCTAAAAAAGGGTTGAGAAAATAGAAAGGGTTTAGGAGGTTGAGGCCATCTTCCTTGCTTTGGCGCTCTTGTTTCCGGCGTTCGTGCTCGGAGTCAGCGCCTCGGTGCTCTGGGCCTGGGGGTTCCTCCAGCCCCAGCCGATGGGATGGGCGCTACCCCTCATGTGGAAGCCGTACATGTCTCCGTCGTGGCTCATGTAGCCTTTCATGGCCAGCCTCACGCCGAGCCGCGTCCTGCCTATCCTTCCGATGGTCCACAGGTCCAAGTCGTCTCCGTGGAGCTTCATCACGAACACACCGTCGCTGTCCAGGACCGCTGCTCCCTTGACGCCTACGCGTTCACCTCTGTGGCCGACTATGCCCCAAACGACGTCGTAGACTACGCCGTAATCCGTCGTCTTGACATTGGTGGCCGCGAACATCGTGCCGATGGGGGTCGCTAGGCTGGACTCCTCTACGTCCGCGACGCCTAAAGGCCACGAGGAGCCGTGGACGCGGGCGATCCACAGAGGACTCGCCGTGTCGCTGTCCTCTAACGCGGGGGCGTTCTTTGCGGCGCTGATCCTGTCATCGATCTCGTCCTCGCTGAGGTCGTCGAGTTCAATGGCCTCAGGCTGTACAATCTGTAATCTGTTCTGTATCTTAGCCTTCAGGGACTGCTGGATGCTCTGCACGCGCTGGGCCCGATTAACAAAAGCCTCGGGCTGGGGGGAGGTGTCGTCCACCGCGGCGGCCATGACAGGCGTCGCCGTGAGGACCGAGGCCGCTATGAAGGCCATCACCAAGAGGGTTTTGGTTCTCGTCTTCATTTTTGACCGCTGGACCAATAGGCGTATGTATACCATAAGGAACCCCGTGGACACGGTGTTTCAGAACCGGAACCGCTGTTTCACCCGGCGAAAACTCCGTGAATCACATCGTTTTTGCGCGGAAAACCTCTTTTTTCACTGATCTGGGGAGAAGCCCCGTTAGCCGTAGTTTCTGCTGATCAAGACCACCACGAACGTCGACTCCTTGGGCCTGGCCTTTTCCTTGACGTATTCAGCCATCGCCGCCAGAGCCGCGGAGGAAGCCGGCAGCACGGACAGCCCCTCCTCGTTCAAGAGCAGCTGGCTGAACGCGGTGAGCACCTCGTCCCCCAGACCCACGGCGTATCCGCCGCTGTACCAGAGGGCGTCCAGCGCGTGCTGCCCGTCGAGGCTCCTCCAGTTGACTATGGGCTCGTTCACCGGGGTTACCACGATGCTCCCGGGGTCCAAGTCCCTGATCCTCCTTCTTCCCTTGTTGAAGCTGGTAACTATGGGGTTTCCCCCGTCCGTGCTCGCGCAGACCATGACCGGTATCTTGTTGGTAAGTCCCCGCCGCCTCAGCCTCTTGAAGCCTTGGTGGATGCCGCTGAAGCAGGTGCCGTTGCTCGTAGAGACCGACACGGCGTCCGGGGCGTAGCCCAGCCCGTCGAAGACCTCCCGGGAGATGGACTCGTATGCCTTCAGGCTCACCTCGGTGTTCTCCTTCGTGCCCGGGTTGCCGTTGTACCATCCGTTGTCCCCTGCCTCCTGTGCGCATAGCTCCACCAGCTCCTCGTAGGTCCCGGGGGCCCTGTGGATCACGCCGCCCTGCCGCTCCATCTCTGCTATACGCGGCGCCTGGTACTTCTCCGGTATGTACACATGGGGCTTGATCTCGAAGTACCTACTCAGGTGGACTATGCTGGCACCGAAGTTGCCGCAACTGGCGACGGCTATCTCGCCGTACCCCTCCTCCTTGGCCAGGTGGAGGGCGGCGTAGCTGGCCCTGTCCTTCATGGTCCCCGTGGGGTTCCCGCCCTCGAACTTCAGCCAGAGTTTACTGAAATCTAGCAATTTTTCGATGTTTCTAGAACGAGTTAAAATTGTGTCTCCTATGCCCACTTCTTTATACTTATCTGTGAACATGCCCCGTTTTCATGGCCCCTGCTTTTTAGAAAGAAATATTACCCTCAATTAAAGCCACCGATCCAGAATAGTAGGTCCGAAACAGTGAATGGCCTAAGCATAAACGCGAGGCAGACAAGCCACGGTTTTGAGATTCTCTTCCGTGGCTCCAAGTATGTCATGAACTACCCCGACGAGATATGGCAGGCGTACCCGCAGGAGGCCAAGGACGTCCTCTTCGACAACCTTGTCTACGCCGAGACTGTCAATCCCCCCTGTTCTTCCAGACCCAGTTCTTCCAGAACATGGTCATGAACTTTCCAAGCGGTGCAGACGCGGACGGCGTCTACACCTCGGAGCTCCTGAAGGAGTTCATGAACCTGAAGATGAGGTTCAAGGACAACGAGATAAAGCTCCCACCCTTCAAGGACGAGACCCGCGAGGACTCCAGCGTGGTGAGCCTCCAGCTGCGGCAAGGACAGCCTGCTTACGTGGGCGGTATGCCGCGAGCTTGGCCTCGATCCCCAGGCTGCTTACATCGTGGAGCCGGTGCTCCTCTACGAGGAGAAGCACAAGGACAAACTGGCCAAGGAGTTCCAGGAGTTCGGCGTGGAGCTCCAGAAGATAGAGCACACCATGGGCAACCTCCGGGACGGCCTCAGGCTGGGCGTCTGAGAAAGCCTATATCTGTTTCCTCCCATACTTCCTGCATGAAAGTAGAAGAGAGGATCAAGGAGCTCGGCATCGAGCTCCCGAAGGCACCGGCGCCCAAGGGCAACTACATCGGGGCCAAGTGGGCGGGTAGCATCGCCTTCAGCTGCGGCCAGGGGCCGTTCAAGTCCACGAAGCGCGGCATGGTCGGCGAGGACCTGACCGTCGAGGAGGGCTACCAGGGGGCGCGGGAGACCGCGATGAACTGCCTGGCTCAGCTCAAGAAGCAGCTGGGCAACCTGGACAGGATCAAGCAGGTGCTCCAGGTGGTGGGGTTCGTCAACAGCGCGGAGGGCTTCATGGATCAGCCCAAGGTGCTCAACGGCTTCACGGACCTGCTCATCGAGATATGGGGCGACTTCGAGGGCAGGCCCGCGCGGGCGGCGCTGCCGGTTCACCACCCCGGCTGGATATGCGTCGAGGCCTGGATGGTGGTGGAACTGCATCCCGAGGATTAGCCTCCTTTCTTCATCCCTGTTTTATTCCCGTTCATCCAATTACTTGTGGTTATCATGGGCAGGCTTGAAGGTAAGGTGGCTGTGATCACCGGCGGCGCCTCGGGCATCGGGGAGGCCTCTGTCAGGCTCTTCGTCGAGGAGGGCGCCGAGGTGGTGGTGGCAGACGTTCAGGACGAGAGGGGCGGGAGGCTGGCGTCCGAGCTGGGCGCAGAGTATGTCCACGCGGACGTGACCCGGGAGGATGACGTCGAGGCCGCTGTCTCCCACGCCGTCGACGTGTATGGCCGCCTCGACTGCATGTTCAACAACGCAGGGATCGCTGGGGCGGTGGGCCCCATCGAGTCGGTCACCGTCGAGGCGTTCGACAGGACGGTCGCCGTGCTGCTCAGGGGCGTCTTCCTCGGCGTCAAGCACGCCGCGCCGGTTATGCGGGCCCAGGGGTGCGGCAGCATCATAAACACCGCGAGCGTCGCCGCCGTGAGAACCGGCTACGGGAACCACGTCTACAGCGCCGCCAAGGCCGGGGTGGTGCAGCTCATGAAGTCGACGGCCATGGAGCTGGGCGAGGACGGCGTGAGGGTTAACTGCATCCTGCCTGGGTTCATACCCACCCCAATGATCGCCCTCGCAAGGGGAGTGCCCATCAGCGAAGCCGACGGAAAGCTCGAAGATATAACCAAATCGTTCAGGATGGCCCAACCCTTGAGGCGGCCTGAGCGCCCGTACGACGTAGCCGAGGCGGCTCTCTGGCTGGCGAGCGACAGCTCCGGCTTCGTCAACGGCCACGCGCTGGTTTTGGACGGCGGCGTCTCGGGGGCAGGATGTGGAGCGACTACCAGGAGGCCATTAAAAGCTTGGAGATGAGGCTGGGCCTCAGGCGCTGATTCTTTTTCGTAGATTCTCCAGCTCGGCCTCCGCGCTCTCGTTGAGCTGCGTGAGCCTGTTTTTCCTCCACTGAATGCGGGCGTCAATGAACTCCTCGGGGTCGCTGTGGTCGACGAACCGGGGCGCGGTCGATTCGTCTAATTCTCTCTGGAAGAGGCTGCCGAAGTCGGCTGACTGGCCGCCGGTCTCCACGAGCTGCTTCACCAGTTCCCTGCACGCTGCACACGTCTCAACGTGCTCTAGTAGGCTGAGCTCGGCGTGGTTCTCCACTATGAACTTGAGGTAGCTACCTTCCAGGCGGCGGAGTCTCAGCTGCTCGCAGTCTTCCATATCTAGTGTATACGTCGCTACCCCGGTTTAATCATTTGGTCGGCTCCAGGTTTTCGGTTGGTATCCAGCCCTCCCTGTCACGGTCTCTGCAGAGGGTCCAGTACTTCATCTCGGCCACGTGCTCGAAGACCTCTCCCGGCTCTACGGTGAGCTCTCTGGTGTCGTAGTCAGTGGTTATGGTGCCTTCCTCGCCGTCGATGCTGAGGTACTCCTCCGGTATCCACGACCACACGCCCTCGTGGTTCTCGCACCAGTACCAGCCGGGTATCTCGGGGTCCTCGCGCCCCACCTTCACCTCGTCGCCTCTCTTGAAGACGACGCTGTAGTCGAAGGACGCCTCGTGGGGCTTCACCACCCTGAGCTTCATGGTTTCCTCGTTCTTCGAGGCTGATTTAAAGTGTGTGGGCAACAGTGGTCGTAGGGTCGATGAAACTGGCTTCCTTTTCATTGGCAATATTTCTGTACGCGTTTTATCCGGTTTACCTATACGCTTTTCCTTTCAGCGTGAACCATTCTGGGTTTTTCTAGGGATTTTTTAGATAGAGGAGTGCTGTTTCAGCACTCTTCGTTGCCCCCCTCTCCCCTTTGTTAAGAGCATCTTCAGCGACCCTAACGGATCGATTTGTCTTGGTTACATGGAATTAGGTGTTTTTCGCGGTGGTCTAGCTCTATGAGTTGAGCACTTTTTTCAACCAGTCTGGGAGCCTAGTCTCCACGGCTCCCTCCTTGGTTATCAGGGTCGGGGCGGAGAGTCTCAGCTCTACGACGAAGCCGTCTAGGAAGTTGACCCAGCCGCGTGGCGGCGGTAACCCGAGCCAGTGGAACATGAGCGCCGCGACCCACGTGTCGTGGCTGACCAGCACGTGGAACGTGTCTTCTCTGAGGCCCTCCAGCATGGTCTGTGCTATCATCTGGGCGAACTCCATGGACGGACGCCCCATGCTGGGCGGGTAGAGTCCGCTCAGCCAGTTTTCAAGGTAGGTCCTCGCGCTCTCGTCGGTGTCCTCGACTTTTTGACGCTTGGACTGCTCACGGTAGAAGCACTCTGGGTCTAGGATGGTGTCCACGGGTATCGTGCCGGCCAGCCTGCACTCGGCCTCAACGCTCTCAAGCCCCGACTTAACGGCCAGACACGTCTCCCTCGATCTCTCTATGCAGGTGTGCCACAGCCGGTACCTCATGCCCGGGGGGAGGCTGGCCCCGAACTCGTAAGCCGCCCTCAACCCCCGCTCCGTAGAGAGTGGGTCTTCCCCCGGCGACGCTCTCGGCTGCTCAGTGTGGCGGATGTGCATTATGGCTGGGCATGAGCCGGACAGCCTCATCGTGTGCTTCAGTATGATCCGGGCTGGTCTGCACCATCTCTGTGTCCGTAAAACGCTCTTCACCATCAGACCGCCTAGACTCTTGGCTTGTACTGCTGAAAAAATTAGGGCTGTAGAAGGATGGGTGCTACCAGGCGTCGGTGCGTTCGAGGAACGCCTCAGTGTCGGGGTGTATCTCCTCGTAGTTCTCCCTGATGTACTCCCTCATCTGGTCCGCGAGGGCCACCGTCTTGTCATAGCCCTGCTCCTCGATGAAGGCATCGATCTCTTCCTGGGTCTTCCTCCGTGGGCTCCAGTCGTCCTCGTTGGCGACCCTGAACAGGAACCGTGTGTAGTTGGCCGCCGCCAGCCTCAGATACTTCAGCTCCACCTTGTCCAGCGTGTCGTACCTCGTGTGGCCGTAGCCTCTTCCCGTCCTCGTCCGTCTGGCCTCGGGGTCGCCGCCGCTGCCGCACGGCACCGAGTTGAGGAAGAAGGGCCAGTGGTCGCTGTAGGGGCTCACCCGCTGATCCGTGGGCACGTACGCCTTCATCTCCTCTGCCCACCTCGCCGCCAGCGGCTCCAGCTCAGGAAAGTCGTGGAAAGTGACTCCCTTGTTGCCTTCTCCCCCGCCCGCGTCCAGGTTGAGCATGAACCTGCACTTGCCGAGCTCATCCTCGTGGTCTCGTGTGTAGGCCCTGCTTCCGTAGAGCCCTATCTCCTCGGCTCCGAAGCAGATACACCGGACACGACGCTTGAGCCTGTCCTTGACCCTCACAAGGTTGCGTGCGATCTCCATCACGGTCACGGTGCCCGACGCGGGGTCGATGGCGCCTTGGCTGATGTCGTGTCCGTCGTAGTGGCTGCCCACGACGACGTACTCGTCGTCCACGGGCTTCTCGGGCGCCACGTCGGCGACCACGTTGTAGGTGACGGTGGGGTGGTTCCTGTCGGTGGTCTTGATCCTGACCACCACCTCCTTCTCGCGCTTCAGTAGGCGGCCGAGGAAGCTCCCGTCCTCGTAGGAGATGCCCACCGCCGGTATCACGGGGCTGATGCCGCCGGTGGGGGGCCCGTAGGCGGGGTAGTGGTTCATGAATATCCAGCCCACGGCGCCCGCCATTACGCTGCGCATGTACTTCTCGCTCCTGTGGAGGAACCGCTTCATGCCCAGGGGGCTGGCGCTGGTGACCATCACCACGTTGCCGTCTATCTCGTCTTTCCTCTTCTCGTAGTCTTCTATGGCGCCGTCGCCGAGGAACACCAGCTTTGCCTCGACGGTGTCCCCGATGCTGTGGGGGAGGCTGATGACGTCGAAGCTCTTCTCTATTGGGCTCACGACCTCCAGCGTCGCGGGGCCGCGGGTCCAGCCCGCGATGGTGTACTCCTCGTGGTGCACGTTATCGCATCCGTACTCCTTGAACTTCTCCACCATGTAGTCCACGCTGCCCTTGTCGCCCGGGGTGCCGGGGAACCTGCTGCCGTGGACGTCACAGAGAACCTCCAGGTTGTCCATGGGCTCCGAGCTCGTGTAGATCTCGGCCATAACCTTCTTGTCAACGTCCAAATATGGGTTAACCAAAAGTTTCACCGAGGAAAAGACGGCTTTACGGGATATAAGGCTATCAATGCCACCTCGATGGGTCAGTTTCCCATGCTCTTCAGGGCTCGGGGCTCGAAGAGGAGCACAACCGAGGGCCCCGGGCTCTCGGGACGGTGCTCAACGCCCTTCGGTACGACGCAGAGCTGGCCTTCCCCCAGAACCACGTCAGGCTGGGCCCTCAACCTTATAGTGATCCCGCCCTTGACGACGTAGAATAGCTCGTCCTCCTCGGCGTGCCTATGCCAGTGGTACTCGCCGTGGAAAAGCGCCAATCTGATGACTTGGTCGTTGATGTACGCCACGTCAACGGGCGACCAAGGTTCGGTGATCTCCGCGGCTTTCTCACCGACATCGACAACAGGTATCATGGAGAGAGAATGGTCGCATACACTAAAAATACGACGATTCGTGTCTGCCCTTAAATTGACGTAGATTTATATCAGTGATCAACGTCTTCCGGGTTCACATGACCAGCGGTGCCGAAACTTGGGTTACATCGATAAACTACGTGACAGCCTATCCCTCCGCGGGAACATACCGGGGCTAATAGCGAGTGGGCTTATCGAGGGCACCGCGTGGCAGATGCATGAACTCATCTGGCAACCGTACATAATCAGCCTAGGCGGCAGCATGGCCATCATAGGCAGCATGCAGAGCCTCTATACTCTGGTCACCAACGGCCTCCAGTTCGTCACCGGGGAGCTCTGTGACAGCTGGGGCCGTAAACCAGTCATCAACGGCTACTACCTCGCAAGCATAGCGGGGCTTTTCATCAGCGTCTGCGCCCGGGACTGGCGGTGGCTCATACCCGTCATAGTGCTGTATTCTATAGCGGACAGCCTGGGGGAGCCCAGCTTCTACCCCATATTCGCCGAGTCCGTCGACGCCAACAAGATCGGGTTATCCATCAGCCTACTGAGCCTAACATGGTTCCTCCCAGGGCTCTACGGCAAGCTGTTAGCCGGCTACATGGGGGACAACGTGGGGCTGGTCAACGTCCTCAGGATCGTGCTCATCGGCGAGGTGGCGGCGACCCTGGTCTTCCTCTACGGCGTCGAGGAGACCCTGAAGGAGAGGAGGCCCATGGACTGGGCGGCCGTCAAGAGAAACATCGTCGGCGTCATGAAGCCTAGGGGCGGCCTACGGGACGTCTACCTCCTCTCGATCCTGGACCGGTTCAGCTGGGCCATGAACAGAGGCATCCTAGTCGCCATGCTTTACGAGGCCCTCGGCCTCAGCCTGCTCCAGATAGGCGTCCTCTTCACGGTCGCCACGGCTACCACCACCCTCGCCCTCATCCCCATCGGCAACCTGGTGGACCGATACGGGTCCCCCGTCTTCCTGAGGGCGTCCGTGACCCTGTCTATAGCGAGCTTCGCGGGCTACGCCCTGTTCAGGTCTTTCCCTGTGCTCGTCGTCCTCCAGGTGTTTAGGGGCTTAGCCATGGGGCTCTGGGACCCCTCATACAACAGCTTCATAGCTAAGGCCGTTCCTGAGGGGGAGAGGGGAAGCCTCTACGGCAGCATAAACGGCCTGCGGGGCTTAGTCGTGTTCCCCGCTCCCCTCATAGGCGCGTACCTCTTCGAGGGCTTCGGAATCCGAGGCACCTTCGCGGCGAGCATAGTCGTCAGCTTCCTCGCCCTAGTAATCGCTTTAAGGCTTAGAAACAGGTGAGAACGGGAGTCAACGTGAGCCCGCTGGAGAAGCTGAGGGAGTCCCCCTACATGAGGGGCAGGCTCCCTCACTTCACGCTTAACAGGCTCGTGGACGCCCTGGGGTGGAACCTCTTCTCCCCGTTCTGGCTGAAACACGTCCAGAACCAGGGCGCCCCTATAGCGGCCATCGGCGGCGTGGAGGCCCTCTACAACCTGTTCCTGCTGCTGCAGCTGGTGGGCGGCCAGCTCTCAGACCACGTCGGCAGGAAGAAGATGATGACAGTGTCCTACGTCCTGAGCATAGCCGGGATAGCCCTGGTGCTGGGGGCGACAAGCTGGGTCTGGCTCCTGGTCCCCGTGGCGTTGTGGGGGCTCGCCGACTCGCTGATAGACCCGGTGACGGGCGTCTACTTCGCGGAGATCGCCGGCGGCGAGGAGGAGGGCACCAGCTTCAGTCTCCTGAGCTTCACGTGGTTCCTGCCCGGCCTCTTCGGCCCCACCGCCGCTGCCGTGATCCTGGATCGGTTCGGGTTCAAGGCCCTGGCCTGGATACTGATGACGACGGAGGTGGCGGCGTTCGCCATACTGCTCGCGTGGATACCTGAGACCCTCAGGGACAGGAAGCCCGTAAGCCTGAGGACCATGGCCAAGACCTTCGTGGACACCATCAGGCCTAAGCCTGGGCTGGAGGCGTTCTACGCCGTGGCGCTGCTGGACGCCCTGACCTACGGGCTCTACGCGCCTTTCCTGGTGATCATATTCACGGACAACCTGGGCTACACGGAGCTGCAGTCAGGCATATTGCTGAACGTCGTCACGTTCATGATCACGCTGCTCCTCCTCCCCGTGGGGAGACTCATTGACGCCTTCAGCAGCAGGAAGATGATAACCGTCTACGCGGCCATCTACAGCGCCTGCGCCGCCATGCTGCTGGTCTCCAGGAGCTACGTCCTCTTCGCGGTGGCCCAGTTCCTCAGGGGCGTCGCCCTCAGCATATGGAACCCCGCCTACGGGGCCTACCTGTACGCCTCGGTGGACCAGGAGGTGCGAGGCACCTACTTCGGGAACCTGAACGCCCTGAGGAGCCTCATAATGCTCCCAGCCCCCATCTTGGGGACGTATATCTTGGGCACCTACGGCCACAGAGGGGTGTTCTCCATCGTGCTCCTAGGCGCCGTGGCCATGTTCCTAGCGAGCCTATGGCTGAGGCCTGAGAAGGAGAACGAGTAGGCCTAGATGACCTCCTCCATGCTCCCGGAGAGCCGCTTCAGGTAGACCAGGGTCTCGGGGCGGAGCTCGTCCCTCCGGGCCTCGAGGTACTCCTTGAGCCGGTTGCCTAGCCGGACGGTCTCGTGTATTCCCGCGTCCTCGATGATGCCGTCGATCTCCTCTTGGCTCCTGTGCTTCACGGGCCAGTCGTCTGCGTTGCAGAGCCGTACCGCCGCAACGGCGGCGTTGGCGACGCACTCGCGCATGGCTCGGAGGTTCGCCTTGTCCACGGTGTCGAACTTTGTGTGCCCGAAGCCCCTGCCGCCTCGCCTCTGCGCCTCCTCGGGGTCCCCCATGGTGGCTGTGGGCACCCCCTCCAGGAGGAAGGGCCAGTGGTCGCTGTAGGGTCCGACGCGGCTGTATAGGGGCAGGTCGACGCCTATGTCGGCTATGATCTCCTTGAAGAACGGGTCCAGCGCCGGCCAGCCGTGGACGCAGAAGCCCTGGCGGCCTGCGCGGCCCGCGGCGTCGAAGTTGAGCATGAACCTGGTCTTGGGCATCAGCTCGGGGTGGTCCCCTACGTAGGCCCTGCTGCCGTGGAGCCCTATCTCCTCCGCTCCGAACAGGATGAACCTCATGTTACGCTTTAGGCTGCCCCGCTCCTTGGCCAGGATGCGGGCGATCTCCATGACGACGGCGGCTCCGGTGGCGTCGTCCAGGGCCCCGACGGCTATGTCGTGGCCCTCGTAGTGGGCCCCGTAGACTATCCACTCGTCTGTGCCTCCCGCGCCGGGTAGGTCGGCTACCACGTTCCACGTGTCCACGTCCAGGTTCCTGCACCTGGTCTCCAGCCGCAGCCTCACCCGCCCCTTATCGAGGAGGCGGGCCAGGTACATTCCGTCCTCGTAGCTGACGCCTATGGCCGGCACTATGGGGCTTATGCCGCCCGTTGGGGGCCCGTAGGCCGGGTAGTGGTTCATGAATATCCATCCGACGGCGCCGGCCATGACGCTCCTCTGGTACTTCTCGCTGCGGTGGAGGTACCGGGTCATGCCCTCCGGGTTGCCGCTGTTCACCATTACGATCTTTCCCTCGATCTCGTCCTGCAGTTCCTCGTACACGCCAAGAGGACCTGACCCCAAGTAAACTAGTTCGGCCTCGACTTTGCCCTCGCAGCTCATGGGCAACGCGATGCAGTCGATCCTCTTCCCCTTGGGCTCAAGCAACTCTAGGGTGCTGCTACCTCGTATCCAGCCTGGTATGGTGAACTTCTCCAGGTGGACGTTCTCCAAGCCGTAGCCGGTGAGCTTGTCCGCCATGTACTCGCAGCTCTCCAGATCCTTGCCGCTTCCCGGCCACCTGCTGTCGTATTCGTCACAGAGCGTGGTCACGGACTCCATGGTCTCTACGCTGCTGTACGCCTCGCCAAGTATCCTCTTATCCAGCTCCAGATATGGTCTAGACATCGTTACCGTGTATATCTGGAAGCGGAGATTAGAAAGGGTTTGGGCTAGCCCGTCGGCGAAAACAGGTTAACAGCCACGTACAGGGCGTACGGTATCAGCGCTACGATGAACGCCTTCCTTCTGCCTATCCGGTAGTTCTCCGCCAACGCGTACGTGATGTAGATCAGGGCGGCCAGCCCGAACACGGTGAACAGGTTTGTGCCTACGACGGCCTTGACGACCCTGTTCTGGATGTCCCTGTTGGCCACGAAGTAGCCGGCCAGCTGGCTCGGCGACGACATGAACGAGTCCACGAGCCTCAGCAGGTAGTTAACCACGTGGGGCGTGGCGGCGAAGCCATGCATGGCGAAGAACCGCTTCATGTTTCCACCGCCCCCCGTGAGCGTCGCGGCGCCGTGCATCATCAGCGTCGAGACGGCGAACCCGATCAGGATGCTGGCGGATACCCCTATGCCCGCGAACAGCCCCATGCTGCCGCCTATCTGGGAGGCGTCCACGCCGGCCTGGCCGAGCTGGGGCACCAGCACCTCCAAGGGTATCTTGGACATGTACGTGGACGCCGACACGGCGGCGAGCACCACCATCAGGAACACTATGAGGAGACCCCGGGTGAGGTCCCTCTCAGACACGTACTGGAAGGCCTCCTGGGGGCGCCTCAGCACCCCGGCGACCAGTTCAACGAATCCCTTTCTCTCTTCACTCATGTCTCAAAGCCTCCACTGGGTTGAGGTTTGACGCCCTCCAAGCCGGGTAGAGCCCCGACAGTATGGACGTAGCCACGGCGAAGCCCACCACGAACACCCCCAGGCTAATTGAGGGCGTCACCGATAAGTCGATGAAACTGCCTATCACTGAGCCGAGGAGGAACCCAAACGCGGCTCCTGTGGCGCCGCCTACGACGCCTGTGACCATGGCCTCGCTGAGGAACATGAACAGCACGTCCCCGCTCTTGGCGCCCACCGCCTTCAAGGTACCTATCTCCCTCGTCCTCTCCATGACTGAAACCGTCATGGTGTTTATAATCCCGACGCCCGCCACCAGCAGCGAGATGCCGGCTATGCCTCCGAGCACCGACTGGATGGTGCCGAGCACCGAACCCACCGTCTCCATGGCCGACTCGGGGGAAACAACCGTCACCCGCCTCCCGAGCCTATCCTCTATACCATCCACGGCCGCATCCACGTCGTCGATGGTGGCGGCCTTGGCTATGACGAAATCGAACTCGCCGCCCACCTCGTAGAACTGCTGGGCCGTCTGAAGCGGCATGGCTATGCTGTCGTCGAGGTTGAACCCGAAGCTGCCGCCCTGCGCCTCAAGGATTCCTATCACCCTCAGGGTGAGCCCCTTCTCTGCGTCGTTCACGGCGGACTTTATCTTTATCCTGTCTCCTAGGTCGATGATCTTCTCGTCGGCGTCCAGGGGCTTCGCTATGTTGGCGCCTATGATCACCACCGCCGAGTCTCCGCGGACGAAGTTCCTGCCTTCCTCGATGACGGTGTTCTTGTTGATCTCGGCGTACTCCTCGGTGACACCGTAGACGTCCGTGTAGAAGCTCCTTCCCTTGGCGTTGAAGCTGCAGTACTTGTTGGCGATTATGGGAGTCGCCGCCTCCACCTTGGAGGTCCTCTCGATGATGTCCAGCTCTCTCCAGTCGAGAGTATCCGCCACGATCCCCTGCCCCTGACGGACCTCGCCGGGGATGACAATAATGTTGGTGGGCCCGAAAACCTCCAGCTGCCCGGTGACGCTGTCGGTGAGCCCCTGGGTGACGGAGACGAGGCCCGTCACCGCGGCGCAACCGATGAGTATGCCAACAAGGTTGAGCGCGAAGCGGAACTTGCGCTCCCTCACCCCCTTCGTAGACATTAAAAGTATGTCGAGGGGGTTCACAGGATCACTCTCACGGGCCCAGCCCTAGGAGCCTGCGTATCCAGACCCAGTGCCCGGAAGGCTCGGCGTCCTGTCCCGGCTGCGGCGCATCGCCGCCGATGCTCATCGTGAACCCCAGCTGCTCC
>CAZBUI010000024.1:0-16096 GCA_964495055.1 uncultured Candidatus Bathyarchaeia archaeon
CGCGTTGAATCTTACTTGGAAGTCGTCGATGAAGTACTGGCTATCAGTAACGTTTTGCTCCCAGTGGTGCCACGTGTCCTCTGTGTAGCCGTTCATGTCCTGTATAGTGTCCCACTGTGTCCCATCCCAGTACTGAAGTAGGAAGTCGTTATCATCATAGTCGTCGTCTCTGAACCAGAAGCTGACGTAGATTGCTGAAGCATCTGAACAGTTGAAGCTAGGCGTATCGAGTGTGCCTGACTGCTGGAACCCGCCATCAAAGTCAGCTGAATATATGGGGTCGTATGCCTGGTCGGTTTCCGCGTTCCATCTCCCCGTTGCATTCCATCCTGTCGGAGGCCAGGTACCCTCAAAGCTCTCAGCGTCGATCAGAGTAGTATTAAATTTCCAGCTTTCTGTCAGGACATCGTAAACCGAGTTTGGCCCAGTTTGTTGTGACGCGAAGCTTGAGTGAGTACCTTTATCTTCAGATGAGTCGACATCGCTTGTGTTGTTGTCGACATAGTCCACACTGTCACCGCTTCCAAGCAACCGGATGAACGAGGCGTCTATCTGCCAAATATCTTGGATAACGTCAGCGGTTTCGTTTGTGCCTTTAAACCTGATTGTGAAGTCTGAGCCAGTTAGATATGATCCGATGGTATAATTGTTCCAAGAGTTAGCTGTCAGGTTCCCGAGGTTCACCCATAAGCTGGAGCTGGTGTTCCAGAACTGAACTGTGAGGTCCTCATTGCCTGTGTGTGCACCTGATAAGATTGCGAGTTCTGCCCCCTGCAGATATTCTATCGGCTCAGTCCATTGTATCTCTTGGTCGAGTTGACCTATATTTACTGATGACCAGACTGCTCCGACCATACCTTCTCGTGTAGCTAGATTGTTCCATCCAACAACGATATCACCAGAAGAAGCGTTCTGGTAGTGACCTAGCGCTCCTCCGCTGCTCGTAAGTATCTGGTCTTGGAGATTAGTTAAATTAGTGGTGTTGGCCCAAGAGTTTTCACCACCTTGCGTACCCACTGCGACCACTATCGAGCCGTCATTAACAACCGATAGAGTGACAGCGGTGTTACCAGCAGCAGTGTTCGAATCAGTGGCAAAATCATCAGGGGCTTCTTGGACGACTCCTGTATACTCTGTCACCGTAACGTAAATCTCTCGGGTTATCGTCTCAGAGACGGTGACGTTTACCCACTTGTTACCTGTAGTTACTGGGAGCAGGGTCTCGTTCATGTACCACATACCAGCATAAGCTGAGTAACCGGACCCAACAGTGACAGTCGCTACCTCCACCATGGCGACTCCGTCGAAGGTGACACTCGCTGAAGCTGATGCTTCTGCGTCCTCCCAAGTGACGCCAACCACGACGAGCCTATGATTGCCAGCGCCATTCTGAAGATTGTACTGGTAGTTATGGGAGCTTGCCCCTGTAGAGCTCCAGCTCTCAGCGCTGCCTGCATGAGAATAGGAGCTCGCTATCTCCGATAGAGTCGAGTAACCAAGACTTAGACTCGTCATGTTGTTGAAATCGATTAAATCTCCTCGGTCCGATGAAGAGTCGACGTCACTCGTATCGTTATCTACATAATCTTCGTACAACCAACCAAAGTATTGCTCCTTCAGTTCATCGTACTGGCTGTCGGGTCCAATCTGCTGATACGTGAAGTTACTATAGAACCCTTTATCAGCGCTGGAGTCGACGTCTGTAGAATCGTCCTCGACGGGGTACTCTATGTTGGGGTTGTCGCTAAGGTAACTCTTGAACGACATGTAGACTCCATTGTCGCTGGTGACGTCGTTGAGGGAGCCAGAAAGCAGGGTGGTTCCCCCAATCAGGTTATAGTTAGATGGATAATAGACCTGGCTGGTAATATCTGAGCCAGAGCTATTCACAGTGAAGTAATCCGCGTCTAATAGGTTCACGCTGCCAGGTGTAGAACCCGAAACATACAACCCATCTGTTACATTGTAGGCATTAGGGTAGAACGTCGTCGCGTGGGAGTCCACCTGCGATGCAGCGCTGGTGGCGTTCGTGTACACCACGCTGGTCCCCGCCGTGCCCTCCTCCAGGTACACGTCGGGGGCGGTGATGGACGCCGAGGACTCTCCTTCGAAGGCATAGTAAACCGCCGTATATACATAGTTACTCTCCCAGAGAAACAAGAGCAGGAAGACAACTATGAGACTCCGAGACTTCCTCATCCACCCATCACCCCCCGGAGACGCTGAGTCACTCTAGACCCCTTCATGCTCCTCGTGTTCTATCCTATGGACATGGACGAAGTCGACTGGGTTGTACTCCTCAGGATACTCCTCCTCTCGATACTCGTAATCCGGCTCCTCGAACTCCTCATGTTTACCGCCCCTGCTGACCAGGTTCACTATAAACTGGGCAATGGACTGCCCGAAGGACCCTAGGGAGCGCTGATCCGGGTCGAAAAACATCGCCACACCCGCGAA
Source organism: uncultured Candidatus Bathyarchaeia archaeon (assembly GCA_964495055.1). Taxonomy (GTDB): domain Archaea; phylum Thermoproteota; class Bathyarchaeia; order TCS64; family TCS64; genus RBG-16-57-9. Next base: position 2,458 of record CAZBUI010000024.1, read on the forward strand.
CAGCAACATGAAGCTGAACAGCAACAGGATCGACATCCATCCCGACGCAAAGTCCGAGCTCAGGAACCACGGGATGGGCAGCTCGTTCTTGAACACCGAGATGATGTAGCCTCCAAAAACTGTGGTAGGGAATGTGCATCCACCAAAGAACATGAGTCCCTTGGGTGCACTTCTTTTAATTAAGAATAAATAGGCTGAAACCGCGAAAGATGAAGCCAAGTAGGCACCTAGGTAGAAGATGCTGTACCAGAACCTACTCTCCACCGTGAACATCCCCTCGAAGACCCGGCTCAGGTACATGTGGCCGGTCCCGGCGATGGCCAGTAGCTGGAAGAAGTAGGGTACCGCGACAGGGAAATGGGAGTCGAAAAGACACGTAACTATACTTAGGACTAGGAACATGTCAAGTGCGTACAGAATAAGTAACTCCGGCGCGTACACTCCCATCTCGATCTATCACTTCGTCTCAGGTTTCGCCTGTTTGGGTTGGGGTTAGACCTATTCGTCTACGTCTACAGCGATCTCTATCCAACAGCTCACTACCTTGGCTCCCGGTGCTGCATGTGTCTCGATCTGCATGGTCCACTCTGTTGCCGCTGGCAAGGTGATATACGCCGTGGGTGCTCCTGGTACGTTCCAGGTGTCCCCAGTAGTCGTGTAAGTCAGAGTTCTCTGCACAGTACCTGTTACATCTACTAGCTTGAAGTCTATTTGCGTGAAGTTGCCGACGCTCTCGGTGCCGCTGGCAGGTCCAATGGCTACGTGCCTGAGGCGTATGTCGTGTGCAGCGGCGTCAGTGTTGGTGATGTTCACTGCCTGTTCATAGTAAAGAGTCACGTTAGCGTACGCGTTCAGCGAAAGCCTACAGTAGGTCTCGTTAAGGCCAGGGGTGTATCCTGCGGCGGTCGAGTCGTCTCCATCGGTGAAGTGCACCTTCGCCTCGACGACTCCGATGCTCTGTTCCTGTAGTAGTCCGTAGTATACGTTGGTGCTCGTCGTCGCTATGAGAAGCGCTGAGATGAGCAGAAGCCCAAGTTTTATGCTTTTCCTGTTGAAGAAATCGCCTATTCTACCTCTTTTCTTCATTCTCCTCCCTCCTATGAAAAAAACTGCGATAAAAAGGACTATGGATTATAAAGCAGTAACAGAAATTTAATAGATCTCTCCGCCTTTAGATGCGGTTTTAAATAAATTTTCATCGTATTTTAGATAAACTATATGGATTCACAGTCTATCTAGCAATGGCTTTCTCCATTCTAGCCTTTTCCTCTTCTTGGCCGAGCCGGGCTATCATCATCCTGACGCTGAAATAGTTCAGCCCACGGCGCTTTATCCAGTCATCGAACTCGTTTAAAAGGGCCGAGTCTATGACTTCGGCGGAGCCGGGTGCGACCTCCTTGATCTTCTTCTTCAGCTCCAGCGAGGACACCATCTTACGGGCCTCAAGGTAGGATAGCTGTTTACGGTTTATCCAGGCGTCCAGTTGATCCATGTTCTCTTCGGGGCGAGCCTGCATGGCCGTGTCGCCTCCTCCTTTATCGACGGCCATGTACTCGGCCTTCATCTCATCGGCGTAGATCCTGTAAGTCCTTATGCCGTCCACGTTGTCCTCTATCTCCACCACCCGCCTGGGATGTTCCTCAACGGGGCGTTCATCAACGGCCATAGCTGGCATGGGCTCCCTTTCCAGATGGGTTTCGATTACCTCCTCGGCTTTGGGCTGGTCTTCCCCCACGATATCTGAGTCCAGCTGATAGTCCATATCCTTCGGGGTAACTATGCCCGTCAAAAGATTGATCTTGTACTTCAGGGGGTTGAACTCGTACTTCTCGGCGAGGTAGTAGATCATGTCGTTGACCTCGTCGATCTTCATGTTGTTCTCCCTGATGTACGAGATGAAGAATCGGAGGTCCTCAAGGTCCCCGTTATCTATCCGCAGAATATCTATCTCTGGTACCCCCTGAACTGCGGAGCCACCACCAAGAACAGTATCACCACGATTCCCACGGGCCTCTGCGCGTACAGCAGGGGCAGCCCCACGTAGGGGATGACGGCCACGTTGAGGCCGACGACGCTGCCGGCCGGGATCTCGTACGTGTCCAGGGGCGCGTTGTCTCCCTTGGTCCTGAAGTAGAGGGCGCCGTCTTCACGTCTGATCTCCGTGACGCGGTGGGTTATCCTAGGCGGCAGAAGCCCCTTCATCTCCTCCGGCACCTCGAAGAGTATGACGTCACCGACCTCGATCTCCTCGGGCGTCACCCCCCTGAAAATCAGTATGTCCCCCTCCCGGATCTTGGGCTCCATGCTTTTGCCCGTGGACACGGCGAGGGGCTCCTCGATGTTCAAAGTGTTCTGCAGGAACAGGTAGCCCAGGAACAGTGGAAGGAAGCAGAGGCAGAGCTTCTTGACCTTAGACAGCAACAGAAGCCTGTCATGGTATCGGTTGCCTCCTTCCGCCATGAGTCTCCGGGGCTCCTTAATTCATATTTAGATTATGTTTATGTAATCCATAACAGCCGTCGATCATCAGCAGTGTCAACCCTCCACCTTCTCAAGGTAGATGTGGTTTCCTTCCAGAACCGTTCTAATGGTGTAAGTCCTGGAGCCGATGACCTCCGCCCCTTCTTCTGACGCGAATCCAAGGGTTTTAAGGCTTGGCCGTTGAGCCTGAGTAAGGCGTCTATGCTCAACGACTTCACGTGCTTCACTGCCGCCTTTTTCATCGGCCATGATCAGCACACCTTTTCTATCACCACCTAGACCTAGCAACTTCTTGATGTCAGGCTTCTTCCTCGGCTTTCTTCTCTCTCCGGGAGTTTCCGATTCGTCCTCGTCGGCGAAGAACTCTATGAACTCTATCCCTATGATCAGCACGAGTATAGCTACACTGATGTTCCTGACGTTCAGCGACTCCATTACACGAAAATACAGGTCGATGACAGATGCAATTATATCCATGTCCGCGGTATTCTCCGTCTCATGAACCGTTTATTATAATCTGTATGTAGCCAGAAGATGCACATAACGTGATCATTTTTCATGATACAATTCTTCATATAATTTAAATCGGCATACACCGGAGAAGAACCGATGCATCGTATAGGAAGATCGCCGTACATGCTGTTCGTCATGGGCATCGCGGCCAGCCTCATCGTGATCGTGCTTGACTTCGCGGTGGACTTCTTCCTGCTCTACAGGAACAAGGGATTCGTCAAGGTGGTTATGATAAACCTGAGGCCAACCTCTCTCTGGACATATCTCCTGATAACGGTGAGCTACCTCGGGTTCAGCTACGTGCTCTTCCGCCTCCAGAGAGAGTCCGCGGAGGAGCAGAAGACAGTAGACGAGTTCCTGTACAAGCTCCTCGACTCTTTCAAGTCCCTCCGCTACAACCTCTACAGCATGAAGATGGCAGTACACGTGGCCAGGCACAGGATAGAGCCTCCCACGGAGATGCTGTCCCTGGTCGACAAGGGCATCGAGAAGTCTGTGGGCTTGATAAACGGCTACCTGGCCTTGACTGGCGACGCCCAAGACGCGGAGTGATCAAGATCTCCATTATGGGCCCGAGCTTTTTGCGCTGTATGATGGAACGTTTAACCATATTCCCTTTAAACACGTTTCATCAAGGCGACTCTGGAACCGATATTGGTGATGGACCGCATCCTCTTGGTCGACGACGACAACGACATCATATTCAGCTTCAAATCCATACTGGAGGACGAAGGCTTTCTGGTCTACTCTGCCAACGACGCGGAAGAGGCGGTGCGAATCATTAGAGACAACGAGGTACAGGTGGCCATAATGGACTACGTGCTCCCTGAGACGAGGGGCGACAGGCTCGCGGAGACCCTGAACGAGATCGACCGGAGGCTGAAGATCATATTCGTCTCGGGCCATCTAGAGGTAGTCGACGCAACAAGCAGGCTCGGCTGCGGCGTGTACGGCGTTTTCCTCAAGCCGGTGAACCCCGAGAGGCTGTTGACCCTCGTCAGGACTCTGCAGTCCGATCCGCTGCACGCTGAGCAGCTCATGCACCCCTACATGACCCTATGAACGTGGTGGCTAGCCGCTTCTCTCGACAACCATGTCGACCAGCGGGTTCTCGGGTGCAGTAACGGATGTGTACACCGGCAGGGTCACCGTGAAAACGGTGCCCTTTCCCAGCTTGGACTCGACCTCGATGGAGCCGTTGTGGGCATCTACTATCTTCTTGCATACCGCCAGCCCCAGCCCCGTTCCCTTCGCCTTCGTTGTGAACAGAGGCTTGAACAGGTTCTCGATGTCCTTCTCGTGTATCCCGACTCCCGTATCCTCTATGATTATGATGTGGGAGTCCTCCTCCTCGTAGGCTTTCACGTAGAGTTTGCCTCCGTTGGGCATCGCTTGGACTCCGTTCAGGATCAGGTTGATGAAGAGCCTCTGTATCATGTACCAGTCCACCGCGACCATGAAGTCCTCCGGGAACTCCATGACTATCTCCACGTTTCCGGGGGCCTCGATCTGAGTCAAAGCGTTGTTCAGCAGATCCCTGAGGGGGTACATCCGGGCGTCGGGCTCCCTCTTCTTCCCGAAGGCCTGCAGGTCTGAGACGATCTTGTCCATGTAGAATATGCTCTTGTCTATCTTCTCGAAAACTTCCATGGCTTCGGGTATGTCGGCGTACCTCTTCTTAAGGCCGTAGCTCAAGCCTTTGAGGACCTGCAGCGGGTTCCTGAGGTCGTGGCCCACCATCATGGTGGTCTCCCCTATAATGACCAGCCTCTCCGCGTCCCGCAGCTCCCTCGTTTTCTCCTCAACGATCTTCTCGAGCCTCTTGGAGTACTCCAAAACATCCGTCATGTCCCTTATCACGAATATGCGCGCCTTCTCTTGGCCCCAATCGTCAATGAGGCTCGTGATCCGTAGGTCGTATATCCTGTCCCTGTACTCTATGCCAGTCTTCTCCTCGATCTGTCTCTTGCTTTTGATGTAGAAGACATCCGGCAGTATGTCCCACAGCTTCATGTCAAGGAACTTGACATCATCGAAACCGGTGAGATTCCTTGCTGCCTCGTTCAACCAGATTATCTTGTACTGGTGGTTTGTTATTATGGCCGCGTCGTTCATCTCGCTTATTATGGACTCGTACGCCAGCGGCAGCACATCGATCTTGTACAAGTTCTCGGGGTTAGTGAGGACTATTACACTGCTCAGGACGTTGAATATAAGCGGCATCAGGTTATGCTGGTCGGGGAAGTAGCCCATCATCGACAGGGTGTACGTGACCACGAATATTGATGTGGCGAGTAGGAACATCGTGGCCCGCGTCTTGTAGAGTCTACTCTTTGACAGAAGCATGTGAACGAAGAGGTACGTAACGGCGACTATGAGCACGTAGAGATGTAAGATCGCTACGACGCCGAGGACGCTGTGCTCCACCACCACATGGTTGTTCAGCGTTATCACGGAGTTGCTCCACATGAGGCTGTGCCTGCCGTTGGTGGCGGAGAGCCCGGCGAACACGACCGAGGGGGCGATCAAAGGTATTGACTTTTTAACGGTTTTTATATCGACCTCGAAGTACCTCGCCAAGTACACTATATACATAGGAAGGAGGAGGAAAGATAAAGCGGTCTGGATGGAGTACCACAGCTCTATGTCAGCCGGCGTGTCGCTGATGATCTGGATGAGGTATGTCAGGCTCCAGACGCAGCCAAGGTCCACGAGGAAGCCGCCCACGCTGGACCCGGGCATCCTGTACCTCAGCCACACAAGTATGGCCATGATAAACGCGAGGCCGGCCGAGATCAGCAGAATATAGTTGAAAGTAACATTCATCGCTAGATCTCCATGGACGCGTATGCTTCCTCCACCCGCTCTGAAGCTTCAGTTTAAAAAGAATTTATGGAGCAAGATTCTGGTATAGCACTGGGGTCATATTCTCCTGTTGAGGGCACCTTGCGCTGCATTTTCTTGTGCCACGGCCGCGACGGGGGTATTTTTCCTGCCATCTGCGGCGGTCCTCCCCAGAAAAAGTTCAACGTATACACCACACCTTCGTCTTTATTGTAAGAGGCGTGGACACGAGCTTGATGATGTTCATGGGGGTCACGGACCCAAGCTAGCCCCATTTACATGAAAGCTAGAGCTTGAGGAGCCTCGCGGCGTTTTCTCCGAGGATGAGCTCCTTCTCCCTTGGGCTGATGTCGAGTTCCTTGATGCGGGAGACGGCTTTCTCTATGTCCCCTATCTGGTGGGGGTGGTCCGTGCCCAGCATCATCTTCTCGGAGCCGCTGAAGGCCAGCGCCGACATGAGCACATCGTTGTCGTATATTATGCTGTCCATCCAGACCTTCCTCAGGTAGACGCTTGGCGGCTCCTGGATGTGGAGCTTGCACTCGGGGTAGCCGTCGAACCCGGCGTCTATGCGGCCCCTGAGGAACGGGAAGACCCCACCCACGTGGCTGGCCACCAGCTTGAGCCGGGGTTGCCTCTTCAGGGCTCCGCAGAAAACCAGCCGGAGGACGGCGAGGCTCGTGTCCACGCCGAAGCCCATGATGGGGACGAGCCTGTAGTCGTTCATCCACCTGTCGTTGATGGGCGAGGTGGGGTGTATGTAGAGGGGCACATCCAGGTTCACAGCCTTCTCCAGCACGGGCCTGAACTCCTCGGCGTCCAGGGGCCTGCCGTTGACGTTGCTGAGGAGCATGGCGCCCCTGAGCCCCAGCTCGGTGACCGCCCTCTCAAGCTCCTCGACCGCCGCCGGCGGGTCCTGGAGGGGTAGGGTGGCGAGGGCGGTGAACCTGTCGGGGTGGTCCTCGATTATCTCTGCGAAGCCATCGTTGGTGAGCCTGGCTAGCTTGACGCCTCTCTCGGGGGCCTCCCGCTCCACGCCGGGCGTGGTCAGGGTGAGCACCTGCATGTCTATGCCCGCCCTGTCCATGTCCATGAGTCTGTGCCCTATGTCGATATGGGGCCCCACCACCACGTTGTAGTCGCCTGTGTAGTGGATGAGGAGCCTGCCCTGGGGGTCCGTGGAGACCGAGGCGTAGCCCTTCTCCCTCTTAAGCTCATCTACGTAGGCGCCGGGGTAGAAGTGGTTGTGGAAATCGATTATCAAACGTTTCACCGAGACCCACAGGGCGTGCCTGGTGTATAAAAAATGAACCGGCAGGTCGAGCTGCCCAACCGGAACTGAGGCCGCTATAGCCTATATTCAATAAAAAGTGGGGAAAAGGATGAAAAACTCTAGGGGGTTCCACGCCTCGACCTGTTCCCTCTACCCAGCGGGTCCACGGGCATCTGGATTTCCTCGCTGAAGCCGGGGGTGGGCGCACTCTCCCTGACTCTGTTTAGCTCCATGAGGCGCTCCTGTATCTGGGCCCGGAGGCTCTCCATTTCCTCACATAGTTCTGTAGCGTTGCCTCCCCGGCTCTCCACCTGCTGGACCCTGTATGCCATCCTCCTCATGTGGGCGGCGAACGAGTTGACGCTACTCTGGACCGCTCTGTCCAAGCCCCGCCTCGCCTCCTCGGGGGCGCAAGCCCTAATCCGGGTCAGCACCCGCACGTGGTTCATAAACCGCTCAGCCGTCCAAGTCTCAAGGTCGAGGGAGTCCGTGGCGTTGACTAGCGCCAGCGTTTTATTCATCTGGAGCTCGTACCTGCGTCTGAGCCTCTCTAGGGCGGCCGCGTCCGTCCTGTTGCACACGGCCTCGATCTCTGCGAGCCTCTCCTCGGAGAGCCTCAGCCGTTTCTCTGCCTCGCCCAGCCTCCCACGGGTGAGGCGGGCCAACGGCACCTCCACTTTCTCCTCTAGGAACAGCTCCACCCCGTACAGGGGGTGCCCCGGCGCGAAGCCCGGGCTGGGAAGCTGGAAGCCCTCCGGCTGCGCCTGAACCCATGCGAACGTCATGGACGCCAGCGTCAGCGCCGCGAGGATCAGTGCCGAACTCTTGATTCCTGTTCTTTTCATGTTTTTCACCTTGGCTCATCTGCGTCGTCGGCTTATATTCAGGAACCCGATGGAACAAACCGGAAAAGATATTCCAGTGCCGCAGACGCCCGGCTGCGCAACATAGGCTACTCAAAAAGATTATACTGACACTTAGCGTATTCTTAGCCGATGGAGAGAACTGTGACGCTGAGGGACGGCAGACGCGTCCACATCCGGCCGCTGAAGGAGGATGACCGGGAGGGCCTCCACGGGATGTACCAGTCCATGAGCGACGACGCCCTCAGGTGGAGCATGGCTCCCTATACCGAGGAAACAATAGACACCTGGATCGGAGACCTGCCTAACCTGATATCCCTCGTCGCCGTCTACCTCGGCGAGATCATCGGCTACGCGTCCATCCAGAAGTTCGCCCACCCCCGCCTCGCGGGGACCGGGGACCTCAACATCTACATCCACCAGGACTACCAGGGCGCGGGGCTGGGCACGGCGTTGATGGTGATGCTGCTTAACGCTGCAAACGAGCAGAGCCTCCACAGGATCAACCTCGAGGTGGTGGCCGACAACGAGAAGGCGGTGCACCTCTTCAGAAAGTTCGGGTTTAACGTGGAGGGGCGGAGGGTGGAAGCCTACAAGGCAATAAACGGAAGCCTCCACGACATCCTGCTCATGGGCAAGACCCTGAACAAGGGCCCCGGCCAGGGATGAAAAACTCTAGCTGTCACTATCGTAGTCTGCACCGGCTCCTCTTACCACTGAAGCTGTAAATGGATGAGCTACATTAAATCGATTAAATACACATAGAGCCGTTAGCATCTGATGTCGGGCGGCGACTGCCTTAGACGGCGGATGACTCAGGCGTTAATGGTCCACGCCTTGTTTTCAGTCCTCGACGCGGCCTCGACCTTCCTCGGGTTAACGATGTTCGAGCACGTCGAGGAGGCAAACATTATCGTCGCGCCGATAGTCGATGCCTTTGGTCCGTGGCTCGGGATGGCGGTCTACCTCGTCATGATGGGCGTTGTAGGGATGTGTGCGTACGTGGGGCACGTTGTCCTGGGTAGACACCCAGGCCTGCACGTTCTGGCGCTCAGCTTCCCGCTGTCGGGGCTCTGGATGATCAACCTTGTCAGGGTCTCAGTTGTGCTTGGGAACCTCGGAAACATATACGGCGTCTCTCTCCTCATCCCAGGGAGGTATGACAAGTTCATCCTGTACGCCGCTGGCTACGTGTATGGCAGAGCCCTGTACGGGGGGTGCAAGGCCTCTGAATGAACATCAAACGATTCAGTGGCCAGAAAAACCATGGTTTTTCTGGCCACTTGATGGTGGTCTTCTTCAGCGCCTTCATTATGTAGAACAATGTAGAACAAGATCAAAGCGATGATCAGGTAGTCCAGCAGAGCCCCCACGAAGTGACCCAGTGATAACACCATAGGCCCCGCCGTGAGGGTGGCTTCCCTACAGGTGGCGCCCGATATGAAGTTATCACGGGCATCCCTATGTCCGCCACAAGCGCGCTCACAAGGTCCTTCGAGGCGCTGCCTATGATGAACCCGATGTATAGCCCCATCACTCCATACTTGTTGAAGAAGTCGATGAACTCCATCCATAATCCCTTGGGCTCCGGCGGAGGTGCGGGCTTCTCCGTCAACGCCTCCCTAATCTTCACAAGCTTCTCAAGGATCTTCACATCCTCCTAAAAAGACACTAAACATCACCTAGGAACTGCGATACTTATTCCTATTGGGGAAAAGAGAACGCTATCTCGAAAGACTCATAGTCTATGGTTGAATGCATCGACGCAACCGTTTGATCCTTAAGACTTGCTCCGTCCCAGGAAGTCAGAATAAGATTATTGGAAACATCCACGATTCCAATAACGACTTGCGGATAATCGTCTATATGGTTGCTCCTGACCTGGACCCAGTGTTGCTTCTTCGTGGCGCCGCTATATAAGCTCCAGCTACCTGAGCCTGACGGGTTCCAGCCGCTCGGTGTCCAGACCTTGTAGCTCATCTGCTGGGTGTTGAACTGTCCAGCGAACAATATGAATGAGGTCCCGGTCGGCATCCAGTCGCCGTCGAAGCACCTTGTATCGGCCGACTGAAGTTTGTCGTCCATCTGCTCCGGTAGCCCCGTCCAACTTGAGCCGTCCCACAGCCTTGTGTAGAGCTTTCTTTTCCCGTCCAGCGCCATGAACATGATCCGGTTCGATCCCTCAACGTTGTGAGGCTTGAGCACGACCCAGTTCACGTCGGGGGTTCTCCTTCCCGGGTTTAACACAAGACTGAATGAACCCGTGTTCGTCCACGAGCCATCATAGATGGCAGTATCAACATACTGGCCATTAGCTGCAGCTGCAAGAACCTCACCCGACGTATACTCCCAGACGATGGACGCCGCCTCATACTCAACGTCGGTGACCGAGTCAGATAACCTGTGGTGGGACCCCCAAGAGGAGCCGTCCCAGATCCAGCAGTTAGCCGCCCCTTCTCCGGTGACTCCAATCATGGCGATCTGATCTGTATGCGGGTCCTGGGCTAGATTGACCCAATAGTACTCCCTTCTCCCGGCTGGGTCGTCGATGTAGGCAGGCTCACTCCATCCTTCGCCGTCCCAAACTCTGTAAACAAGATCCTCGGACGCATCGGTGCCGTTATCCTTGTAGACCAGCACGGCGTCGCCCGAGAGGCTCTCGTACGCGAAATCGAAGGGCCTCATCATCTCGTCAGGGGCTGGGACCCAGATCTGCCCTAGCCTGTCATGATCCCAGCTGAACCCGTCGTAGTTATATGTGTCGATGTAACCCAAGTCTGTCATCAGCACAATCAAGGCGTTATCCGTCGAAGAGATCTCGGTGCTCCACGCCGATCTCACTATCCTCACCTCCTGATCAGCAGGATCGATCAGCTGGTGTGTGTCACTCCACGCCACGTCATAGAAACAGTATTTGGGGTATTCGAGTCCGTTATAGCCGCCGCCCCTAAACGCCACCAAGGCCTTCGGCGGGATTGACGTGCCTCCTCCGCTGGTGAACACGCCCTGCGCTGTGTCCCACCAGAGGACCACCATGAACACGTCTAACTCGGTTTTCAGACCGTTTTTCTTAAACTCGAAGCTCTCAACATACGTCCCTTCTGGCGAGATATCCACGGCGATGGAGTTCTGTATCAACTTGACACCGTCATCTAGAATTATCTCCCCCTGAGAGTCCAGCGCCTGGACCTCGATGTACGTGCTCTGGGTCGTGGGGGCGGAGTTCTGTATCTCAAGCGACAAGGTAACCCAGTTGTTGCCTTTGTAGATGAAGTCACTCTGAAGGACCTCGAAAGGCGTCTCTACTATGGAAACGATCTCCCTGGTCTTCTCCTCGACGATGGGGTTGAAATACCATGCGGCGGTCGAGGAGACTAGTAACGTAACCACTGCCACTACCACGATTACGTCTCTGTTTACCATCACTCGGACATGGAAACCTATGTGTCCCTTAATATGAAGTTAATTCGTAAACAGAGATAAACAGCATAACTACCTCGTGAAAACAAGTGTAAAACAAACGTAAACAATGAATAATTTTGCTTCATACATTGAAAAAACACGGAATAAATAATGCATAAGTTGATGAAAAGAATCAACCAATTTTCTTGTGAAAGCAGTACCTCTCTACGAAGAGATCGACGTGCCCGTCCTCGTGGACCACGAACTCCACCGGGGTCCTGGCCCCGTCCATCAACGTATAGAACATGGTGGACTCCAGCGAAAGGTCCTCGGGGACTAGGGGCTGAAGCGTCTCGGCGAACGGCGTCCTGCTCTCGAGGTAAAGCATCCCCAGCCTCTTCACCACGTCCACGCTCTCGATGCCCTTGTAGATCTCGTATCTTCCCGTGAGCCGATCCATGCGCCGCTTGATGGCCAGCCTCGGCACCGCCTCGTAGGGGTCCATGCCCAGCAGCACCGCGAACACGCCCTCGGCTATGTCTTCGTAGGGGAGGCTCGCGCTGTTGCCCATCATTATTGCCCCCATCTTGGCGTCCGGTAGGAAGGCCATGTACGCCGTGGAGACCAGTATGCTGCCGCCGTGGCTCACCATCTTGTGGCCGTGGAAGTCCGGGGTGATCCCCAGGCCGTACCCGTACCCGTACTCGCCGTAGTAGCCATCGGGGCGATGGATGTGCAACCTCTGCATCTCCTCAAAGGACTCCGCGCTCGCGAGCCTTCCTCCGGCGTAGGCGCCTTTCTCTATCTGGGCGTTCAGGTACTTGGCCATCTCATTGACGCTGCTGGCTATGCCCCCCGCCGCCGCGATGAAGCTGAACCCGGGGTTGTCGTCGGGGTTGGGGTACGGGAACCTGCTGGGCTCCACCGTCCCGTCGGGTTTCTTCCAGTGAGGCACTATGTGGTCCGGGTCGGCGTAGAACTCGTCTGTGTTGAGGGTCGACCGCTTCATGCCCAGGGGCTCCAGTATCTTCTCCTTGATGTACCTGTGGAACGGCATCCCCGACTTCTCTTGGATGACGTGGCCCAGCATCCTCCACGCCGCGTTGTGGTAGAAGAACCTCTCCCCAGGGGGCGCCACCAGCTCGTCCTGCGCCCCGTTAACGAGCCTGTAGAAGTCGTCGGCGCTGCCCCAGGGGATGCCCGTGTCGGCGCCGACGCCTCTGTAGAGGGCTATGCTGGACGTCGCCAAGCTGGGCAGACCGAGGCTGTGGGTGAGGAGGTGGCGTATCCTGATGGGGTTCCCCGGGAGCCCCACCTTGAACGGTATGTGCTCCCTGACGGGGTCGTCGAGGCTCAGCCTGCCCTGCTCGGCGAGCTGCATGACCCCTATGGCTACGAAGCTCTTGGTGATGCTGCCTATGCCGTAGAGGGTGTCCGGCGTCGCGGGGAGGTTCTTCCGGGGGTCGCGGGCCCCGAATCCCTGGGAGTACAGTGTCTCTCCCTCCCTAACAACGGCTACGCTGAACCCGGGCATCTTCCCGTCCTGCATGTACTTGGGTGCTACATGTTCTATCCAGTCTCGCAGCTCAGATTGATCTATGCTTGTCAAGTCCATCGCTGAAGACTCCGGTTTAGACTGTATAAAATGTGTGCCAGAAAAGGTGGATAGATGAGGAGCGGCTACTCCAGCGCCTTGATGAGGTCGCCCTCGCTGAGGGTGCCTGCTATGCCCTCGTCGCCCACTATGAGTATGTGGTCTACGCCGCCGATGGCCATGACCCTTATGGCGTCCGCCGCCTTGTCTTCCTCGCCGAGGACTATGCACATGTTGGTTCCTGTGAGGCCGCACGCCTGCATGAACCCCATGGCTGGCGGCGCCTTCATCAGCTCCATGACCTTCATGTCCCGGACCTCCATGGGCATCTCCTCGAACATGTTCTTGCCGAGCACGTAGCTCTTCATGGCGAAGAATATGTCCTCGGCTGTCACCAACCCCCTCACAACATCCTCGTCCATCACGACGACGACGTCCTTGCCCCCGTCCACCATCTTCCTCGACACCGCGGCTAGGCTCTCGGATGGCTCAACGACGAGCGGTTTCTTCTTCATCAATTCCTTGATCTTCATCTCAAGATTCAATTCACGATCACATAGTTCTCTGGGAGCGAAAGCTAAAAAATCTTAACCAACGTCGAGGGTCTTCGAAGGCTCCAGCGTCTCGGGGACCATGAAGTGCAGTATGGGTATCCTGAAAACCATGTCA
>CAZBUI010000025.1:0-15809 GCA_964495055.1 uncultured Candidatus Bathyarchaeia archaeon
CTCCTCGGCGCGGTAGAGCTCTATGTTCTGGGTGAGGAGCTTCTCGACGAGGAGTTCCATGGTGAGGGAGTCGTGCTGGGCGGCGGGGATCACGTATGCGGTGATGGGGTCGTCGGCTCCTCTCTGGGTCTGCCGGACTGCCTTCTGGTAAGCGTTCAGCAGAACGGTCTCCTTGTTGCGGGCCACGTGATCCAGCAGCGCCCAGGCGGCAATCTTCTGCTGCTCCACGATGTCTCGGAGGGTCCACCAGCCGCCGGGCCACGGGTGGGGGAAGTTGGTGGTGGGCTTGTAGTGGGGCATCATCCTGGTGCCCACGAGGCTGCGGGGCTTGGTTTCCTCGATTAGCTGTTCGGGGTGGACGTAGAGAGGCGTGGCAAGCTTCGCCGAGGCGCTCTCGGTGAGCATGCTGGGTATATTGTGGTATATGCCTATCCAGTGGAACCCGAGGTGGGCCCAGCCGCTGAATATGGCGGCGTTGACTATGCCGGTCTTGCCTGCCTCCTCCAGCTTGTAGGCCATGTGGCTGCCGTACCACTGGAGCTCACGCCAGACGAGGGGGTCGCCGTGGGGGTGGATGGGGTCGCTGTAGGGTGCGACATAGAGGCGGGCGCCGTAGCTGCCCATGTGGTGATGGTCCTGGTAGGCCTGGGGCGGCCAGTCGTGGAACATGAGCCGGGCCATATACTGTGACTCGACGATGTTGGTGGCGAAGGCGTCCCTGTTGTTGTCGTGGCCCGTGTACTTGTGGTAGAGCCACGGGGTGCCGCAGCCCTCGTACTCGGTGCCCAGCCACTCATTGTACCAGTCCGTGACCATGTGCTGTCCGTCGGGGTTGAAGCACGGCACCATGATGCTGACGACGTTGTCGCGGATGCGTCGGGCTTCCTCGTCCTCACGGGTTAGGAGGTCGTAGGCCAGCTCGGGGGCCATCTGTGTGCCACCGATCTCGGTGGCGTGGAGGCTCATGCTCTGGATGACCACCGCCCTCCCCTCCTCGACGAGGGGCTCGATGTCTTGCTCAGTGAGGTCTTCCGGCTCTGTGATCCTTTTATTGATCTCTTGGATGCGCTCCAGGTTCTCCATGTTCTCCTCGCTGGTTATGATGACAGCGAGGAAAGGGTGGCCCTCCGTGCTGGGCCCCATATCAACTACCTTTACCCTACTAGACTCCTCCTGGAGCCTATTGTAGTACTCCACGATCTTGTCCCATCGAGCGATCTTCTTATCGCTTCCAAGCTGGAAGCCGAAGAATTCCTTCGGCGATAATATTTGTTTACTCATCTTAATTCTATATATTAACTAGTTATAATTTTAAAGATTTTTGTGATTTATTGTTAACTTAGATATATTAACGATAAATTTTGCTTTGACTTTATGAAAGATGTTCCCGTGATCTTCTTGGTTGGCTAGCCCATTATTCCACATGGTCTAAGCGACCGTTGCTTTGACTGGGCGAACCCGAGCTACTATAGACGTGGTCCACAAGACCGGATGAGTGATTGCATCCCGAAGCCGGCCGGGAGGAGAATAAGATGAGATACGTTGGAATAGACATCGGTAAGTGGAGGTGCCGGGCAGCCGTGATGGACCCTGAGGGTACAATTATCGAGGAGTTCACCTTCAACAGCTGGGCTCCCTGGACAGGCTTATGGTGGATAACCACCTCAGCCACATGGAGAGTCTGGGTAAGCAGGTAGGGAGGGTGGACGAGGAGACCCGGAGGCGGGTCAGCCTGGATGAGGATGTCAGGCTGCTTCTCAGCCTGACGGGTGTGGATGTCTACACGGCGCTGCTCATCCGGTCCGAGATCGGGGACATAGGCCGTTTCCCGGACTATAAGAGGCTGGTATCCTAAGCGGGGCTGGCTCCGTCGCTCCGCCAGTCGGGTTCGTGGAGATCCGTGGCGGGGTCACGAAACAGGGCTCCAGGATGCTGAGGTGGGCGGTGGTGGTGGCGGCGTGGGTGGCGGTAAGGCATGATGGGTGGATGAGGGTGTTCTATGAGAGGGTGAAGCGTCGCCGGGGGAGCGGGAAGGCCATCGTGGCTGTGGCATGATAGATGCTGAAGATTATCTGGTTCATGCTTACCTGGAGGGAGCCGTATCAGGGGAGGAATGAGAGGAGGTATATGGTAAAACTAAGTCGCTTACTAGGTGAGATATGTTCGCTGGCTTTGGGTAAGCTCAGGGTAACCAGCCGAGAGAACATCTTTCATGAGTGATTTACCTTTGTTTTCCACCCCTCGGGTAGGTTTATGGATCAGGGCAGGCTAGTCACCTTATGGACTCCTTTAGATCCTACATGCTCCGGATAGCCTACAGAAACATCAACTCCGACAGACTCGCGGAAGCCGAACAGCAGATAGACTGGGGGCGGTTCAGACCCATCATCAAACCCATGTACACAAACGACACGGAGCGAGGCGGCCGACCTTACATGGATGAGTTGCTCATGGTGAAGCTCCTAGTACTCCAAGCATGGTATGGCTTGAGTGACCCGGACCCGGAGCGGCAGGTGGCCGGCCGCCTCAGCTTCAGACACTTCCTCTGCTACCCGAAGAAGGTCCTAGGTTACTCGACGGTGTGGCGGTTCAGGGAACGATTAGCTAGAACCGGCAGAGACAAGCAGGTGTGGGAGGAGTTGCAGAGGTAGCTCGACGCGAAAGGTTTGAAGGTCCGTAAGGGTGTGGTGCAGGACGTGTCTTTCATCACCTGTGACCCGGGTCATACCCGGGCGGACAAGCCAAGAGGAACGGAGGCGAGGACACGGAGGAGCCGGGATGGTAGCTGGACCAAGAAAGGCAGCAAGTCCTTCTTTGGGTATAAGTTGCACATGAAGGTGGACCTTGATCATGGATTGATCCGGTGTTTGGAGACGTCGACTGCTAATGTTCATGATAGCAGGGTGGGCCTTTCCCGGGTGGGTGAGGTGGTGATCCGGGATAAGGGGTATCAGGGTGTTGTGCCTCGTGGCTGGGATGCGACGATGAAGCGTGCGGGGTGGGGTCACCTGTTATGTATCTGGGATCGGCTCAGGAATAAGCGTATAAGCAGAAAACGGTGTCCTGGTGAGCGACCGTTTGCGGTGATTAAAAGGTGTTTGAATGCGTGATGGATGATTGGTGGGTGTGTGGCGGGGCGGTTAAGTCTTAGATGTTGACTGGTTTGATGATGCTTCTACCTCAAAAATGCATAAAAGGACTGTAGCCGAAAGAAAACAAAGAAACTCAAAATCCTCCTTAGAGAATTTCGATTAACCCTGATAATTTTGGAGTAATTCTAACCATTAGAAATAAATGTCAATTTAAGCTTTAATTTTGTGTGGTTTAGCTAAAACCTTTTATAATAAAATGATTATGATATTTTTCTGGATATAATGTCTATACTAATAACTGGAAGAACACTAGGTCTATCAATTCTGATCGTAATCACGATAGCGATTCTATACTATATGCAGCAATCTTTCTCAGGAAAAATGCCAAAACTTAGACGACTTCAAGCCGTCGACGCCATCGAGGAGATTCTAGGCAGATGCGTCGAGATGGGCGCCCCGGCCTGGTACCTCATGGACACTGTCAACATGACTACACCGAGCGTGCTGGCTCCGACGGTCGCGACCTTTCAGATCCTCTCATATACAGCGAGGATGGCCGCCCGGCTTGGGGCCAAGTTCTTTGTCCCTGTGACCCAGGGTCTGGCTTACTCTATCGCCAATGACATCGTCGAGGAGGCATACAAGGCAGAGGGAAATCCAGAGGGCTTTGATCCCTTCGGCACAGTCATGTACCTCCCCGCAGGCGCCGACAGGATGTACATAATCAACCATATGTGGAGCGAGCAGATAGCTGGAGCATTCTTCCTTGGCAGCTGGTACCACAAGGCGGTGATCTTCACGGAGAACGCAGCAAGAGTGGGCGCCCTGATGCTAGGCGGCACCGACACGACCCACAACATACCCTTCCTCGTGGCGATCTGTGACTACAGCCTCATAGGGGAGGAACTCTACGCACTAGGCGCTTTCGTCTCAGAGGATCCTACGCAAACTGCCTCCCTAGCTGGCCAGGACATAGGTAAGTACATAGCCCTTATATTAATCCTGCTGGGGTCGATTCTGGCGACCGTAGGATTCGACATCTCCGGGATATTCGCATGGTAGGTGAGATGAATGAGTGAAAGACTGTATAAGATTCAGCTCCCGATCTTTCTGACTGCCCTCTTTGGTATTCTAATGATCTTGGAGCACTTCTTCCAGATGCCAAGTGTGGTAGCCGGCTTCAACGTAACAATGAGATCTTTCGTGACAATCGTCTCAGCCGCCGCGTTGATGCTAGGGATTATCTTCCTCACAATAGCCCACGTTAGAACGATCTCAGAAAAGAAGAGCGAATGGTACTACAGCATATTCTACATAGTCTCGCTGCTTATCACCGCCGGTTTAGGCATGGTTGGCGTCAGGAACGAGAGCTTCCTATGGATCTACAATAACATGACATCACCCATAGGAGCAGCCCTCTACTCGCTTACGGCTTTCTACATCACGTCCGCGGCTTACAGAGTCTTCAGGGCTCGAAACTGGAGTGCATCAATACTGCTAGTTTGTGGATTCATCGTGCTGATGATGCTGATACCCATCGGTGCCATAATCTTCCCGCCCGTGGTTCCGATCGGAGAGTGGCTGAGATCCTTCCCAAGCTCTGCGGGCTTTAGGGGGATGATCATGGGCACATCGCTGGGTGTCATGGGTCTAGGCGTAAGGGTGTTCACAGGCAGGCAGAAGGAGCACCTAGGAATACGAGAGGAGAGAGCAGGAGGAGAATGAGATGAGTATAATAGATAAGTTACTGAACATCGACCAGAGAATCATCTTCTTTTTAATGTTCATCGCGTTGGCCTTCCCAATCTTGAACCCCGTCATCCTTCCAATGGCGGTCCAGGACTACTCTCGGAAAGCTTTCGAGTTCTCCGATAGCATCCCAGAGGGATCTATTGTCCTCTTCGAAGGCGGATTAGGAGCCGCCACCTACCCCCAGGGTGGACCTGGGATGGTGGCCCAGATCTATCATATGCTAACGAAAGGCGTGAAGATCGTTTTCTTTAGCATCGGTACAGAGCAGAATGTCTGGACGATGAAAGCCATCGAGACAGCTTTAGATAAACTTCCTGCTGGTACACCCGCCGAAAACGGTGTTAACTGGGTCCACTTGGGATACATCGCAGGAGGAGAGTCAGGCGTAGGCTCGCTGGTCAACGATATCCGTGCCACGGTTTCAGCGGACTATTTCGGTACGCCCATCGATGACATCCCGTTGTTGGAGAGCGTCAACGACGCAAGTGCTTTTTTCGCCGTCCTTTGGTGGGGCGGATCCGAGGGTAGCATGCCGTATGGTATACGGCAGATCTCGGTGCCTTTCAACATTCCAATAACTGGAATGTGCACAACAAACGAGGTCCCCAACTTCAGCCCCTACATCAGCGCAGGTCAGCTACAAGGCTTGTTCGGCGGGGTTAGGGGATCCGCAGAGTACGAGTACCTCCTCCACCTACCTGGACCCGCCCTAGGGCAGGCCATGGCGACTAACTTTGGAGGACTGCTATGGATGGTACTGGTGATCCTTGGAAACGTAATGTACTTCATACAGAGGACGAGAGGTGAGGCTTGATGGACGCAGAGATATTAGGATTGATAGTTGGGTCGCTTGTCTCTCTCGGAGCCTATTCTGTCCTGATTGGCGACAACCCTATCTCTAAAATCACAGAAAACATCTACATGGGAATACTCGGTGGCTACATTTTCGCAACGAACTGGGACTTCATCAATAAGAACGCAATCAGCAAGGTGGCTAATGGAGAACCCGTATACATAATCTCCATACTCCTCTCCCTAATGTTGCTAGGCCGTCTAAAAGCTAAGTACCTGTGGATCTCACGATACCCCGTCGTTTTGACGGTAGGCGTGGGCCTAGGGCTCGCCATGAGGACGACGGTGATGGCAGACTTCTTGGGACAGATCCAGGCGACGCTACTCCCCTGGAACTCGTTTAACAACATAGTGATGGTGATCGGGACATGTGTAACCGCCGCCTACTTCATCTTCACGACCCAGGAATCAGGAGCCTACAAGTACATCAACAGAGCAGGCAGGGCGTTCCTGCTGTGTGCCTTCGGAGTGGCCTACGGGCAGACCGTCTCCTTCAGGTTCGAGCTGGTCATCGGCCGCCTAGTCTCCATGCTAGATCCACGGGTCAGTATGTACACTTACGCGTTCATAGTGATCATGGCGGCCATCCTGATATACGGCTACAAGACAAATAAGATCGAGTGGTACACCGGAAGATAGACTTACCCAACCTCCTTTTTTCCTTCTCATTCACGTTATTTTCCATGCCATTAAGCTCAACGGTTTATTCCTCAACATGAGATAAATAAATAAATATTCAATAATGCAAAATATGTGAGATACACCAATGATGTGGGATGATCCATCCGATCAAGAAAAAGACGAGATGATCAAGAAGGCGGCTGAGACGATATATAAATACGATATGGATCTTGTCGCCATCCTGATCTTGGAGTCTATGAAGCCCCTTGCATCTGTCGGGGGGCAGCTGTCCCGCTTCATGGTCGCTCCGTTCATCCCCTTCATAGGTGACAAGAGTATGCCCTATCTAGCCACCTTTCAGAACAAGGAGAACGTGGAGAGACTCATAAGCCTCTTAGAGGATATGAGCAGGGAGGATGCCAAGAGGAATAAGAGGAAGAAGCGTAGGTTCCTGCCGTGGTGACGGTGCCGCTTAAGGCATTGTTGAGGAGGGTCTCAGCCGTTCATTGTCGCAGTCGGTGATAAAAGGCGTAGAGGGCGTCAGCAAATTAGACCCTGTTAAATATCTTTGAGAAGGCGGGGCACCCTACCACGACCATGCGTCGTGTTCACCCCACGCACGCTCTTCTCCGCAAACCATTTTTAGCAGGCGGTGATCAGTGAACAACAGTTGATGAGGGTACTGATTTGAGTGTGTGTCCCAAGTGCGGAGGAGAGATGAGCCAGGGGGAGGCGTACGTGGAGGTCGCAACAAACCCATCCAGCCCCATGATGAGCGGAATGATGAACCCCATGTCAAGCATGACCTTCGGGGGCGTCGGTATGACCCGGGGGGAGAGGGTGAAGTGGCGAGAGAAGACGGGCGAGAAGAAGGGCTTCATAATAAAGAGCGACGAGGTGCGCACCCTGGCGGTTAAGGGCAGAAGGTGCCTCCAGTGCGGCTACATAGAGCTCTACGCCCAGGAGTAGCCCTCACCCAAACACGTCCACGATTGAACAGCCTTATTACGTTCAGGGGTTACCTTCACCCAAATGAAGGTGCTTGTATTAGGCGTAGGTAAGATGGGCTACGGGCTCCTCAAGGACCTGGACGCCCAGCCCCACGTAGACGAGATAACCGCGGCGGACATGAACACCGAGCAGGCTGAGGCCTACGCGGAGCGGGTGGGGGGCGACAAGATCACCGTGGTCAAGCTGGACGCCACCGACAAACAAGAGACGGTAAAGCTCATGAAGGGTGGCTTCGACGTCGTGGCCTCGGCCCTCCCCAGACCCTTCTGCGACGCCGCCGTGGAGGCCGCCATAGAGGCCGGGGCGGGCTACGCCGACGTGGCCGCTGGGTTCGACACCATATTCAGCCAAAACGAGGCGGCCGCGAAGGCGGGGGTAACCGTGGTCCCCCACATAGGGCTCGACGTGGGCATCGACAGGGTCCTCTGCGGCGTCGGAGCCCGCAAGCTAGACCACACAGACGGCATGACTGTCTGGTGCGGCGGATTCCCCCAGCGAGACACCCCCGGCTACCATAACCCCCTACGGTACAAGATAAGCTGGTATTGGCCCTACGCCGTAGAAACCAACATACGCACAAGCACAGCCCTCATCGACGGCGAGACGGTAACCATCGAGAACCTCAGCGACCCCGAGGAAGTCACGTTCCCGGAGCCCATAGGCAAGACCGAGGCTTTCACCACCGGCGGCCTAACCGACGTCATCCACCACCTCGGGCTAAAAGGCGTCAAGACGGCCGTCGGCAAGACCGTACGGTGGCCTGGCCACTGCGAGATTTGGACCAAGCTAAAGCAACTTCATCTCCTTGACCAGGAGCCCATCAACGTGAAAGGCGCCGAGGCGACTCCCTACGACATGTTCGTGGCCCTCGGCCACAGGCACCTCCAGTACGGCCCAGAAGAAGGCGACGCCATCTGCCAGCGCGTCGAGGTCACCGGCAGTAAGGACGGGGAGCCCACCGCGTACATCTACGAGTTCATCGACCTCCACGACTTCGAGAACGACATCAGCGCCATGGCCCGAACCACGGCGTACCCGTGCAGCGTGGTGGCCCAGATGATAGCCAGGGGCGAGTTCAGCCGCACGGGCGTCGTCCACCCGGCGTGGATAGGTTACGTCGAGGGACTCAGCGAAAGGTTCTTCGAGGAGCTGGGGCGCCGGGGTATCGAAATAACCGAGTACGTGAAGCGGCCCCTAAAATAACCCTTTTTTCGTCAAATGTCTTACACGTGTTCGTCATCCATCGATAAGGTTATATTCGGGGCGACACGGAGAAGGCTCTGGAATGCAGACACTACGCAGGTACACCAACATGGACAAGGTGACCCTCGCCCTCATCCTAGAAGAAGGCAGGGCCCGCACATCAGACCTCCAGTTCCACCTCACACTCACAAGGGGCCAGATAAAGACCGCGCTGGACAGGCTCGTAGCCCAGGGCGCCGTAGCCTACGAGGCGGCGACAAGCAGCTACAGGCTCATCTAAATCAGCGTTTCTTTCGTAATCGCCCAGTTTTTCGATACATCTTAGACCCTTAAACATATGTTTAAACATATGTTTATATTCACGCTGTGTATCTGATCCATGAACCAACTTGACAAAGACCTTATCCATACGCGACGAGGTCTACGAGCGGCTACTCAAAATTAAAAGGGAGGATGAGAGCTTTAGCGACCTTTTCATGAGGCTAAGCGAGGAGGAGAACACTCTGAAACTGCTGGAGAGGTTGCAGGGGAGCATCGACTTGCCAGAAACCGACGAGATAATCGAGGAGATATACGAGAAGAGAGTCGAGCGCAGATATGCTGATCCTTAATAGCGACGTATTAATAGAGATCCTCCGGAAGGGTAGTCACCGAGGAGTTGAGGCACTAGAGACCCTCAAGGCCCTTGACGACGATATCGTAACCACTGCTATAAACATCCACGAGGTTCTTTACGGCCTAATAAAACGAGATAAACACTTACCAGACCTCATGCGGATACGCGCTCTCCCCTACACGCGGGGAGACGCATCTTTATCAGCCAGCCTGGAGATCCATGTTGAGCAAGAAGGAACCCCCTCAGGCAGGACTGACACAATGATCGCGGCGGTCGCCATAAACAACAATGCGAAGCTATACACCTTTAACAGAAGCCACTTCCACTCATTCACAGGAAAAGGGCTCATACTAGTTTAGAAGCCACTAGACTACTCAACCATCGCTTATTGCAGGTAGCGTGTAACAAGAAACTCTCATCCCTAAGATGCGTCCACATAAACTAAATAACCCCAGACGATGTACAGTCATGCCCCAGGCCAACCGAGACGACCCAAAGCTAATCAAAGCAAAGAAACACAAAGCCCCCTAGGCCTCCATGACTACCTCACAACCGAGCCCCGGGCAAGGCACACCAAGGCCCAGCAACTAGAGGAAGCTCGAAGAAGGTTCCTAAGAGACAACAGGTAGCTACTTGCGCACCCTGACCACGCGGCCCCCGTTGGCCCGCACCAGCTCCCGGGGCGACATACGCACCAGCGCACGATCTGAGCCGCCGCCCAGGTACACCATGTCCTTCTCCATTACCCTGGGGTCTATTAGGTAGGTGGCCTCAAACCCGAACCCGGGGGTGCCCCCCACCGGGTACCCTGTGAGGCTCAGCACCTCGTCGGGCGCTGCCACCCGTGGCTTAACGCTCCTCAGCGCTTTGGTGACGCGGGACGTGCTGGCCCTGTCCTCGCCCTTCACTATGGCGACTATGACCTCGCCACCTTCGTCCACCATGCATATGCTCTTGATGAAGTCCTCGGGCTCGGCGCCCACCGTCTCGGCTGCGTCGGCGACGCTGTGGCAACTGGTCTCGAAGGAGAGATGCTCGGCCCTGATGCCATGATCCTCTATGAACCTCTTGAGCTTGTCTTCGTACTCCCGCATACAGGGAGATACGTGGAACATCGTTAAACCGTTTACGCAGAGGAATCACGCCGGGCGAGCGCCTCGACGACGGCGTCTCCGAACTCGGAGGTTGAGCTTGAGCCGCCCAGGTCCGGCGTCCTCACCCTTCTCGCCGCCAGCACCCTGTCCACGGCGGCGTCGATGCCCCTCCACGCGTCCTTCAGCCGCCTGTCGCCCCGCTTGTCGCCGAGCCAGTTCAGCATCATCCCCACCGAGAGTATCATCGAGGTGGGGTTGGCCACGCCTCGTCCGGCTATGTCGGGCGCCGAGCCGTGGGTGGGCTCCGCGTAGCAGTGCCTATCCCCTGCGTTTATGCTGCCGGCCAGCCCCATGCTGCCTTGGACGGCGCCGCTCATGTCCGACATTATGTCACCGTACTGGTTGGGCATGACCACCACGTCGTAGTAGCCGGGCCTCATTATGGCCCAGTAGCTCCACGCGTCTATCCACGCGTAGTCCGTCTCCACATCCGGGTACCCGGGCTCCAGCTCCTCACACACAGCCTTGAACAGGTTGTCCCCCCTGCAGATGCCCCACTTGGCGGCGCAGGTGAGACGCCTGGCGCCGTCCACCGGCGCGCCTGCCACACCCTTGTAGTCCCCCGACATGGCCAGCTCGTACCCGTACCTGATGATGCGTTCGCAGCCCTTGCGGGTCTGGATGTAGTTGTCCACCGCCAGCTCCGTCTCGCCGCCCCGGGACAGCTGACCGCCGACACGCACATACATGTGCTCCGTGTTCTCCCTCAAAACTACGTAATCGATGTCCCCGGGCTCCCTGCCGACCAGGACACTGTCCACGCCGGGCCTTAGCCGGCAGGGGCGGACGTTGGCGTAAACGTCCATGTCCAGCCTCTGGTTTATGGGCAGGTAGGGGCCGGGTAGCCTGTTCAGGTACTCGGGTAGCCCCACGGGCCCCTTGAACCAGCAGTCGGCCTCGAACAGCAGCTCTCTGGTCACGGTGGGGTCCCACCCTGTCTTCATGTCGTGGTCGGCGTAGTACTTGGCGCCGAATTCGTAGGGCCCCAGGACCTCCAGGTCGAAGCTGTACGCCTCCTGCGCCGCGTCGAGGAGCTTCAAAGCCTCGGGCACTATCTCGTGCGCTATGCCGTCCCCGACAAGCGCCAGAACCTTGTAACGTCTAGACAAACATGCACCATAAGAGAGTCCACCGCGCAGCACAAAAAATCATCGAGGCTGGAGGGGGGCCCACCTGCCCACCCGGCCCATGTAGGCTAGGTACTCCTCTCCCAGCGCCTCCACGAGCCTCCGCTCCTCGTAGGCGGCGAACCTGTCGTAGGCGTAGAAGAACGCGGGCCACAGCGCCATGGACGCCGCCGAGAGCGTCGCCACGGCCAATCCGAGGTACACCAGCATCATCCCGAGGTACATGGGGTGCCTCACTAGGGCGTAGACACCCCAGTCCACCAGCCCCGCAGGCTCGGCGTCTATCACCTGTTCATGGGACTTCTCGACTAGGTAGCCGCCGAACCCCACGAGGGCTAGGCCGGCGGCGGCCCTGAGCATCCAAGGGCACAGGAAGCCGCACGCAGTGACGCCGTACCAGCTGTCCAGGCTCCACACCGCCAGAAACACCAGTAGCATGGCTGCCTGGGTCCCGTCGCACAGGGGGTGCTCCTCCCCCAGCCTCTCAACACACGCGGTCATACAGCAGAATAAGCGGGCGATCAACCGATATAGGCGATCTGGGAAAAGGTGATCAGATACTGGTCAGCTCAGCCGACTCCGAGGACGAAGCTCACCGCCAGTATCAGGAGCACCGAGAGGTTCAGCAGCGCGAACACCAGGTCCCTCTCCACGAAGTGGGCGGTGGCTGACGCCACGATCCTGAGCAGAGGCGTCGCTATGAGGGTGAAGAATCCGAGGAAGATCACGTGGCTCGGCTCCAGGAACGGGTCCCCGAAGAGCACCCAGCTCACGCTCAGCACCCCGAAGGGGCATGAAACGTCGCCGGTGGCCCACAGTAGCCCGAGGCCGGCGAGCATGAGCACTCCGCTCATAAGGACGCCGGTCCTGAGGAGCCTGGACACCAGTAGCTCCAGGAAGCGGACCCTGTCCATCAGAGCCCTGCCCCCGACGCTATCATCCTGAGCCCTAGAAGCAGCAGGACCACGACGAACACCCGTTTGAGGAACACGCCCCTGAGGCGGCCGGTCGTCCTGGCCCCCATGTAGGAGCCCGCTAGCGTTCCCAGAACCACCGGGGCCGTGACGAAGCCGTCGCAGAACCCGTGCCTGATGTACACGAGGGCGCTGGCCGCCGCCGTGACGCCTATCATGAAGTTGCTGGTGGCCACAGCCACCTTCATGGGTACGCTGCTCACCACGTTCATGGCCGGGACCTTGATGCCGCCTCCGCCGATGCCGAGGAGCCCCGATATTATGCCGGCGACGTAGCTGACGCCGAAGGTGCCCAGCGTCCGTGACACGCCGTAGCTGATCTGCTCTCCCCGGGCCTCGTCGTAGTACGAGCCGCCCAGACTCAGCTTCTCGGCCAGCCAGTCGTTGGGCCTGTTCACCCAGCTGCGCCGGGTGCTCCTCAGCTGGTACCACATCACAACCGAACCGTAGATGAGGCTCATCCCGAACACCGTCTTCAGCAGCGACTCCGCCGCCATGGCCACGAAGCTGGCCCCCGTCAGCGCCCCCAGGGTCGTGGCCAGCTCCAGGAACATGCCCAGACGCATGTTGGTTATTTCGTCCCTGACGTAGACCGAGGCCGAGGCGCTGCTCGTGGCGACGACGGCCAGTATGCTGGCCCCCGAGGCTATGTGGATGGGTACGTCTAGAAGAAAAACCATGAGGGGCACCATTATCACGCCGCCGCCCAGCCCGAGGAGGGCCCCTAGGAACCCCGACCCCAACGCTATGGCCAGGGCGCACAGCGTGAAAAGGGACTGCATACCCCTTGGAACGCCATCAAACAATATAACTCTTTGTGAAAGGGCCTAAATTCGGCTTATTTCAGAAAACATGCCGTTCCGAAGCCCTCCACCAAAAAACAATCAAAAACAAACCAACAACCAGCCAAAACATGACCAATATCAGACTCCGCGGGCGGCCCTCAGCCGACGGCACCACCGCCCTCTCCCTCCCTCAACGTCGCCACGGAGAGAAGCGCAGTCGAGAAAAGCATCGCCCCAAACATAGATTTATGAGGATTTTGATTAACCTCGTCTCGGGTTGTCAGCGTATTTAAGCCCTTATAAAGGAAGGCCCATCTTAAACCGGATTTTATGGGTTAATCCGAATCCTCTTATATAAACCGGTTAAGTGAAAAGGCTTTCCAGATGCCGCTACGCCGTAGCTACCGGGGTCTGGTACTCGACGGTCGGAAGCTCGTCGTCAAGCACCTCCTTGAGGCCCCGGTACCTGTTGCGCAGGGTCACCTCGGTGGTGCCCGCCGCCTCGGCAATCACCCTCTGCACGCGCCTGTCGTCGTTCTCCTGGCACGCCATGTACAGAGCTGCCGCCGCGAGGCCCCGGGGGTCCTTGCCTGTGAGCCCCTTCCTCTTGTCCGCCTCCCTGAGTATCTCCACGGCCAGCCTCTCGGTGGGCTGCCTCACGCCCAGCTTGGACGCTATGCTGGGCACAAACTTGAAGGGCTGGTCCACCGGCGGCTTGATCTTCAGCTCCCTGATTAGAAGCCTGTAGGTCATGGCCACCTCGCTGTACTCCCGGGTGCTCGCCTCGGCCACCGTCTTCAGCGGCCTGGGCACCTTGAGTAGCCTGCACGCGGCGTAGACGCTCGCCGCCACGAAGGCATCGATGCTCCGGCCCCTTATGAGGTCCTCGTTCAGGGAGTTTCTGTAGATGAAGGCCGCCTGCTCCTTCACGTTCTTGGGGAGGTGCAGCTCAGAGCTTATCCTGTCCAGCTCCGCCATAGCGATGCTCAGGTTGCGGCTGTGGGTCTCGTCGATCTTGCTGCGGTTGTCCTGTCTCTGGATGCGCCTGATGCGTCTCTGGGTCTCGCTGTCGAGTCTATTGCCCTTGGCGTCTCTGTTGCCCTTGATTACCGTGCTCAGGCCCTTGTCGTATATGGTGTAGCTGTACCCTGAGCCCGTTCTTCTCCTGTCGTTGGCCTCCTGGAGGTTGAACACCCTGTACTCTGGGCCGGTGTCCATCGCCGTCTCGGTGAGCACCATGCCGCACTCGCTGCAGACTGTCTCACCTGCATCGTCATCTCTGATTATCCTGGTGCTGCCGCATACCGGGCAACTGTTCTCGCCTTCCACGTTCATTCTTTTTTCCATTTTTCTCTGCTCACCAAAGAAGGATATGGGTATTTTACCCATACTGTGTACTTATATAATGCGTAGCGCCTTATAAAGGTTACGGAAACCCTTACTCTCCTCGGGGCCCCCTTAATAATACACCCACCAACCAATAAAATAGTGACTGTCAACTACAGCCAAGCCTTAAAAACAAAGTAGATACCCTATCAGGTGAGCAGTTTTGGATAAGATAGAGGAGACTGCCCGGGCAATCAAGAACCTCGAGATACAGGGCGCCACCAGCATAGCTGTCAGGGCTGTGGAGGCACTCAGGGACGATCTCCTCGCCTCGGACAGCCAATCCACCGCCCAGCGAGTCCTGGCGGAGGGTGTGAAGAAGCTCGTCGAGACCAGGGAGACCGAGCCCATGATGAGGAACGGCTTGAGGTACCTCCAGAAGAACCTGTCGGGGAAATGGAAGTCCTTCTCATCGTTCTGCGAAGAGGTGGAGAAGGCGTCAGGTGAGGTCCTCGAGTTCTACTACAAGGCCAGGAAGAACATAGTGGAGATAGGATCCAAGAGGGTCAGGGACGGCGACACGGTTTTCACGCACTGCCATAGTAGCGCCGTGACGGAGACCCTCATCAGGGCCCACGAGTCCGGTAAGAGGTTCCGCGTTATACAGACGGAGACTCGGCCCAAGTACCAGGGCAGGATCACCGCCCGTGAGCTGGTGGAGGCCGGTATCGACACCACCATGATCGTGGACAGCGCCGCGAGGCACTTCATGAAGGAGATCGACTTCGTGCTGGTGGGCAGCGACGCCGTCACCAGCGAGGGCAACGTGATAAACAAGATAGGCACCAGCCAAGTGGCTCTAGCGGCCAACGAGGCTAGGATACCGTTCTACGTGCTGTGCACCCTGCTGAAGTTTGACCCCGTCACCATCCACGGCGAGTTCGAGGCCATCGAGGAGAGAAACGTGGACGAGATATGGGGCGAGCCGCCGGATGGCCTGAAGCTGAGGAACCCCGCCTTCGACGTGACGCGCCGCGACTACATCCACGGCATAATAACGGAGGAGGGCATCATCAGCCCCCACAGCACCCTGGAGGCGGTGCACAGGCACTACCCCTGGATACTGGAGTAGCCTAGACGACGGGCCACTTCGTCAGAGCCCTTGAAAGCTCCGCATGGTCCTTGGTGTATTCCTCAAGTTTTACGCCTTGGATGGCCGCGTCCACGGCCTGCCTCATGGCCTTGGCCCCGTCAAAGGTTCCGTCGGGGTGCCCGTGTATCCCTCCGCCTGCCTGG
>CAZBUI010000026.1:0-15722 GCA_964495055.1 uncultured Candidatus Bathyarchaeia archaeon
TGCACCGGCTGCGGCCTCTGCAGCCAGAAGTGCCCCACCACGGTGAAGGACGAGTGGCAGGAGGGCCTCGCCACCCGGAAAGCCATATACATAATGTTCCCGCAGGCTGTGCCCCTCACAGCCACCATCGACAGGGAAAACTGCCTCTACTTCCAGAAGGGGGTATGCCAGCTCTGCAGCAAGGTCTGCCCCTCCGGAGCCATCGACTATGCCCAGGAGGCAGAGGAACTGAACCTCAACGTCTCATCGATAATCGTAGCCACCGGCTTCCAGGAGTACGACCCCACAGAGTTCAAAGAGTACGGCTACGGCAGGTTCCCTGACGTCCTCACGGCCATGGAGTTCGAGAGACTTGTATGCGCCTCCGGGCCCACCGGCGGCCACCTGAAACGCCCCTCGGACGGCAAGCTGGCTAAAAGGGTGGCCTTCGTCCAGTGCGTGGGCTCCAGAAGCCACAACAAGGGCTACCCCTACTGCAGCAGCGTCTGCTGCATGTACGCCACCAAGGAGGCCGTGCTCATCAAGGAGCACGACCCCGCCTCCGAGGTGAAAATCTTCTACGTGGACCTCAAGGTGTTCGGCAAGGGCTTCCAGCAGTTCGTTGACAGGGCCAAGACCCACTACGGGGTGAATTATATTCGCGGCAGGCCAGGTGAGGTGAGGACGAACCCCCTAACAGGGGACCTGACCATATGGTACGAGGACACCGCCACGGGCGACGTCTCCAGCATGGAGGCGGACTTGGTGGTCCTGTGCACGACAATGATCGCTAGACCCGAGAACAGGGAGCTGGCCCAGGCCTTAGGGCTGGAGCTGGACGAGTGGGGCTTCTTCAAGCCTCTTAATCCGCTCACCAACCCCGTCGAGACGGGGATGCCGGGTGTTTTCCTCTGCGGCTGCTGCCACGGCCCCAGGGACATCCCGGAGTCCGTGGCCGAGGCAAGCGGCGCCGCGGCCTGCGCCGCAGAGGCGGCCAGGAGGTTCACCTGATGAGCGAGGAGCCCCGGGTGGGAGTCTTCGTGTGCCACTGCGGCATCAACATCGGCGGCTACGTAGACGTACCTGACGTGGTGAAGTACGCCAAGACCCTGCCCGACGTTTCATACGCCGAGGACAACCTGTACACGTGTTCCAGCGACGGCCTCCAGAAGATAAAGGAGGCCATCAAGAAGCATAACCTGAACAGGGTGGTGGTGGCCTCGTGCACCCCCCGGACCCACGAGCCCCTGTTCCAGGGCGCCTGCGAGGAGGCGGGCCTCAACAAGTACCTGTTCGAGATGGCCAACATCAGGGACCAGTGCAGCTGGGTCCACATGCACGACCGAGAGGCGGCTACCCGGAAAGCCAAGGATCTGGTCAGGATGGCCGTGGCCAAGGCGCGACTGCTGACCCCCGAGGAAGAGCCCGAGATAGACATCCTGCCGGTCGGTATGGTGATAGGCGGCGGGGTCTCGGGTCTCACGGCAGCCCTGTCCCTGGCCGAGCAGGGCTTCAAGGTTCACCTGGTGGAGAAGGAGGGTAGGCTGGGCGGGTACCTCAACAAGCTGGACAAGCTGTTTCCCACCAACACCAGGGCGGAGGACGTCATCAAGTCTCTCATACAGCGTGTCAATGAGATGAAGGACATAACCGTCCACTTGAACTCCACGGTCACAGACGTTAAAGGCTTCATAGGCAGCTTCGACTCCGAGGTCACCACAGGCGAAGAGGCTCAGCCCATCAACGTAGGCACGATCATCGTTGCCACCGGCGCCGACTACCTAGACCCCCAGGAGCTCTTCGGGTACGGCGAGGTGGAGGGCGTCGTGACCCAGCTAGAGCTGGAGGAACTCTTCAAGGAGGGCAAGCTGGGTGAAGCCAAGACCGTGGTCATGATCCAGTGCGCCGGGGCCCGCGTCGAGGAGCGCCCCTACTGCAGCAGGATATGCTGCAGCGAGGCCATGAAGAACGCATCGCTGCTGTCGGAGGAGGACCCAGGCCGGGACGTCTACATCCTCTACAGGGACCTCCAGACCTATGGCTTGGAGTACACGGCGCTGGAGTGGGACGCCAAGAGGAGGGGCGTGAAGCTTGTCAAGTACGACGTGGAGAAGCCCCCAGAGGTGACTAGGGGCGAGAAGGGGCCCGTGGTCAGGGTCTACAGCCCCCTGCTGGGCGAGGAGCTGACCATCGATGCCGACCTCGTGGTTCTCTCGGCCCCCCTGATACCCAACGAGGACAACAAGAGGCTGTCCCAGCTGCTGAAGGTGCCTCTCAACGAGGACGGGTTCTTCCTTGAGGCTCACGTGAAGCTGCGGCCCCTGGACTTCGCAACCGACGGCGTCTACGTCTGCGGCACCGCCCACAGCCCCAAGGAAGTGGCCGAGAGCCTGGCTCAGGCTAGGGGCGCCGCTTCCAGAGCAGGCATACCCATGACCAAAGGCAGGCTAAGGGCCGCGGCCATCACCAGCGTCGTGGACGAGACACGGTGTAGCGGCTGCGGCACCTGCATAGAGCTCTGCGCCTACAACGCCATAACCAAGAACGAGAGGGGCCTCGCCCAAGTTACATCCGCCGTATGCAAAGGTTGCGGCGTCTGCGGCGCCAGTTGCCCAGAGAGAGCCATAACCATGAGGCACTTCACAGACGAGGAGCTGGAGGCCCAAGGCCTCGCAGCCCTGAGAGAGGCATAAAAATGAGTGATTTCGAGCCGAAGATAATAGGGTTCCTGTGCAACTGGTGCAGCTACGCCGGGGCCGACCTCGCCGGGGTCAGCAGAATACAGTATCCAACCAACCTAAGGGTTATCAGGGTCATGTGCAGCGGCCGCGTCGACCCGTCCCTGCCACTGGGCTTCCTAGCCGAGGGAGCAGACGGCGTCATGATCGCCGGCTGCCACATAGGAGACTGCCACTACATCGACGGCAACCTATACGCCAAGCGGAAGTTCGGCCTACTGGAAAGGCTCGTGGAGCGGGCAGGCCTAGAGAGGGGCCGCGTCATGCTGGAGTGGGTCTCGGCAAGCGAGGGCCAGAAGTTCGCGGACCTGGTGACCGGCTTCGTCGAGAAAATCAAGGAGATGGGCCCCAACCCGGCGGCCACGGACCCCGAGATAAGACTCAACCTGAAGGCGGCCCAAGAGGCCGCCGAGGCTTACCGCCTACGCGCCCTCGTAGGTAAGGAAGAGAAGCTGGAGAAGGAGGGCAACGTCTACGGGGATAGGCTCTCCCAGGAGGAGCTGGACAAGCTGATGGATGAAGCCGTGGAGCTTGAGTACATCCGTAGCGAGATCAAGCTACTGCTCAGGGAACCAGCCTCCGTGAAGGAGCTCGCCCAGAGGCTGGGCATCGACTCGAAAAACGTTCTAGACCACATAGTGGTGCTGAGGCAGAGGGGCTGGGTTGACCTCCATAAGGTGAGAAACCACACCCCGCTGTACAAGACCATGGAGATGGCGTAGATGGGTAAGGTAGGGGCAGTTCTGGTGGTCGGCGGAGGAATCACGGGCATCCAGGCCAGCCTGGACCTGGCAGACGCTGGGTTCAAGGTGTACCTCATGGATCGGGAGCCCACCATCGGCGGCGTAATGACCCAGCTTGATAAGACGTTCCCCACCAACGACTGCGCCATGTGCATACTGGCCCCCAAGCTGGTCGGCGCGGGGAGGCACCCCAACATAGGGCTCCTCACATACACGGAGCTCGTGGACCTGAAGGGCGAGGAGGGGGACTTCACGGCGGTCCTCCGCAGGAAGGCCCGGAGGGTTGACCCGGAGAAGTGTACAGGTTGCGGTGACTGCATCACCAAGTGCCCCGTGGAGGCCATCGACGAGTACAACATGGGGATGGCTAGGCGCGCCGCCTCGTACATCAAGTACCCCCAGGCCGTGCCTCTGGTGGCCACCATCGACAAAACCAAGTGCATCGGCTGCGGCATCTGCAGCGAAGTCTGTAAGGCCGAGGCCATCGTCTACGACGAGACCGATGTCACCGAGGAACTCAAGGTGGGCTCGGTCATCCTGAGCCCCGGGTTCCAGGCATTCGACCCCAGCGTCCTCACGGAGTACGGGTACGGCAGGTACCCCAACGTGGTCACCAGCATGGAGTTCGAGCGCATCCTCAGCGCCACGGGCCCCTACAGGGGCGTGGTAATGAGGCCCAGCGACGGCGACCTCCCCAAGCGGGTAGCCTTCCTCCAGTGTGTAGGCTCCCGGGACGAGCGGGTCGGCAACTCCTACTGCAGCGCCGTCTGTTGCATGTACGCCATGAAGGAGGCCGTCATAGCTCAGGAGCACAACCCGGGCCTGGAGGCAACCATCTTCTATATGGACATCCGGGCCTTCGGTAAGGAGTTCGACGACTACTACATCCGGGCTGAGAAGGAGCACGGCATCAGGTTCGTCAGGAGCCGCGTCGCCTCCACCCGGCAGGTGCCGGGCAGCCGAGAGGTGCTTCTAAGCTACGAGCTGGACGGAGAGATAAGGGAGGAGGTCTTCGACATGGTGGTCCTCAGCGTCGGTCTGAACCCGCCAGAGGACTCCGGAGACCTGGCCGACGCCACCGGGATAACGCTCAACAGGTACGGGTTCGCCGAGACCAAACTCTTCAGGCCCCTGGAGACATCGAGGCCGGGCGTCTACGTTGCCGGCGCCTTCCAAGGCCCCAAGGACATCCCGGACAGCGTGGCCCAGGCCAGCGGAGCCGCCGCCAAGGCGGCCAAGCTCATCGCCCCAGAGAGAGGCAAGCTCATATCCCAGGTGGAGTACCCCGAGGAGAAACCGGTGGCCGGCGAGGAGCCCCGCATAGGAGTTTTCGTGTGCCACTGCGGCATCAACATCGGCGGCGTCGTGGCCGTTGATGAGGTGGTCGAGTACGCCAAGACGCTGCCCAACGTCGTCTACGCGGAGCAGAACCTGTACACGTGCAGCCAGGACACCCAGGACAAGATCAGGGAGACCATCAAGGAGCACGACCTGAACCGGGTGATCGTGGCCTCGTGCACGCCGAGGACCCACGAGCCCCTATTCAGGGCCACCCTTAGGGAGGCCGGGCTGAACGAGTACCTGTTCGAGATGGCCAACATCAGGGAGCAGTGCAGCTGGGTCCACATGCACGACCACGAGGCAGCCACGGAAAAGAGCAAGGACCTCGTCAGGATGGCCGTGGCCAAGGCCAGGCTCCTGGAGCCGCTGGAGAAGCCTGTCATCAAGACTACGCCTGTGGCCCTAGTCATAGGTGGGGGCCTCAGCGGCATGACCAGCGCCCTGGAGATAGCTGACCAGGGGTACATGGTCCACCTCGTCGAGAAGACGGATATGCTGGGCGGCAACCTCAAGAACATCAAGTATTTGCCCACCGGCGAGGACCCCGAGGAGGAGCTTAAGGCGCTCATCAAGCGGGTCACCGGAAACGACAAGATAAGGGTCCACCTGAACACCCAGGTGGTCGACGCCCACGGCTACATAGGCAACTTCGAGTCCACCCTAGTCAGCCCCGAGGAGGAGACCGTGGTGAACCACGGCGTAGTCATCATAGCGACGGGCGGCGTCGAGTACAAGCCCAAGGAGTACATGTACGGGGAGCCGGGCGTCATGACCCAGTTCGAGCTGGAGACCAGGCTCCACGAGGGCTTCAAGCCCCAGTCCGTTGTCATGATCCAGTGCGTGGGCTCCAGGTGCGAAGAGCGTACCTACTGCTCACGGGTCTGTTGCACGGGCGCCGTCACAAACGCGTTAAAGATCAAGGAGGTCAACCCCGACGCCGACGTATACGTGCTCTACAAAGACATGAGGACCTACGGGTTCAAGGAGGACTACTACAGGCAGGCCGCGGACAAAGGCGTCGTGTTCATCAGGTACACGGACGAGGACAGGCCCGTAGTGGAGGCCGAGGGCGGCCTCAGGGCGACGGTCACCGACCCCGTGCTCAAGGAGAAGGTGGAGCTGCCTGCGGACGCCGTGGTGCTGGCCGCGGCGGTGCTACCCCAGGAGGACAACGCCAAGCTGTCCGGGCTCTACAAGGTCCCCCTCAGTAAGGACGGGTTCTTCCTTGAGGCCCACATGAAGCTGAGGCCACTTGACTTCGCCACGGACGGCGTGTTCTTGGCGGGCCTGGCCCACGGCCCCAAGACCGTGGACGAGTGCATCAGCCAGGCGTCCGGCGCTGCGGCCAGAGCCTTGACCATACTGAGCCAACCAACCATCGAGGTGGAGGGCGCCATCGCCAGGGTGGACGAGGACAGGTGCAGCGGCTGCAGGATGTGTGAGAGCGTCTGCGAGTTCAAGGCCATCGAGATGGTCGAGGAGGAGGATGGAAGGATACACAGCCACGTCATCCCCGAGGTCTGCAAGGGTTGCGGGGTGTGCGCGGCCACATGCCCCTCGGGAGCCATCACCGCCGGACACTTCACGGACCCGGAGATAATTAGCCAGGTCCGCGCGGCGCTGCAGGAGGTGAAGACATGAGCTACGAGCCCAAGATCGTGGGGTTCCTCTGCAACTGGTGTAGCTACGCGGGCGCCGACCTTGCAGGCGTTAGCAGGTTCCAGTACCCGCCGAACCTCAGGGTCATCAGGGTCATGTGCAGCGGCAGGGTCCACCCTGCCCACATCCTGGAGGCGTTCAGGAACGGGGCCGACGGGGTGCTCGTGGCAGGCTGCCACCCCCCTAACGACTGCCACTACATCTCGGGGAACCTGAAGGCCAAGAGGCGCGTGGCCGTGCTGAAGAAGCTCATGGAGCAGATGGGGATGGACCCGGAGAGGCTGAGGCTGGAGTGGATCAGCGCCGCGGAGGGCGAGAAGTTCGCCAGGGTGGTAACCGAGTTCACCGACGCGCTGAGGGAGAAGGGGCCCAGCCCCTTGAAGGCTGCGCCCACACAGGAGGCTGACTGAGATGACTATCAAGATAACCGAGGAAGCAAAGGAGTTCAGGAGGCGGGTCTTGGAGACTCCCGGCGCCGAGAAGATAATGCACTGCTACCAGTGCGGCACATGCACTGCCGACTGCCCCATAGCCAAACGTGTGCCGGAGTTCAGGCCCAGGCAGATAGCCCGGCTGGTCATGTACGGCCAAAAGAAGCGGCTCATGGAGGGCGACCTCCTGTACCTCTGCGCGGGCTGCTACACCTGCTACGAGCACTGCCCCCAAGAGGTGCACGTGTCCGAGATCGTGTCGGCGCTCCGCAAACTGAGCCTAGAAGAGGGCCACCTGCTTCCTGCATTCAAGGCGTTGATGGAGGCCGTCGCCGAGGCGGGATACATCTACGAGATAGACGAGTTTGAGAACGAGATGAGGATGGACGACGATCTACCCCCAGCCCCAGAGCCGGACACAGACGGCATAATGGCCATCATGAGGGCCACGGGGTTCCTAGGCAAGGTGGAGGCGAGTACGCGATGAGGTACGCTTTCTTCGTGGGTTGCACAACGCTGTCAAGGCTCCCAGGCTACGAGAAATCGGCCCGGAGGCTGGCAGAGAGGCTGGGCGTGGAGCTGGTGGACATGCCTGGGTCGGGGTGTTGCGGTACAACCTACCTGGAGACCCTGGACCACGTGACCGCCCTCGCCGTGGCCGCCAGAAACATCGCCATAGCCGAGGAGATGAGCCTAGACATAGTCACCATCTGCAACGGGTGCACCGAGGTCCTCACCAAGGCCAACAAGGAGCTGAAGGAAAGCCCCGAGCTGAGGGCCGAGGTAAACGAGATACTCGCCGAGGCAGGGAAGGAGTACAGGGGCACCGTTGAGGTCAAGCACTACGTCAGGATGCTCAGGGACGACGTGGGGCTGGAAGCCATCGAGGAGAACATGCGGCGTAGCCTCGAAGGGTTGAGGGTGGCCAGCCACTACGGCTGCCACATGCTGAAGCCCGCCGCGATACTCATGAGCGACGACCCCGAGAACCCCACCGTGATGGACGAGCTGGTGGCCTCCACGGGCGCCGAGCCCCTGGAGTACCCCAGCAAGCTGGAGTGCTGCGCCGGCCCCATCATGGGAGTCAGGGAGGCCGTCACTTGGAGCGTGGGCATGGACAAGGTCCTGGAGGTGAAGCAGCTCGGCGACGCCCTGGTCACGGCATGCCCCTTCTGCTACCTCACCTTCGAGCGCTGCCAGCTCATGCAGGACGAGAACCCCGGCCTACCGGTCCTCCACATACCCCAGCTTCTGGGGCTGGCGATGGGGCTGGACGAAGACGAACTGGGCATAGGCCACAACAAGATACCTCCAAAGAACGTAATGGAGGTGCTGGAGGGATGACTGCGAGTAAACTAAAATTCGGGTTTTACTGGGCGGCGAGCTGCGGGGGCTGCGAGATCGCGGTCCTTGACGTGGACGAGGCCATACTGGAGATCCTAGCAGTAGCCGACATAGTGTTCTGGCCCGTAGCCATGGACGTGAAGTACAGCGACGTCGAGGCCATGCCGGACGGCTACATGGACGTGCTCTTCTTCAACGGCGCCGTGAGGAACTCGGAGCAGGAGCACATGGCCAAGCTCCTCAGGAGGAAGGCTAAACAACTGGTGGCCTTCGGCTCCTGCGCCCACACCGGCGGCATACCGGGCCTAGCCAACGTCGCGGACAGGGACGAGGTGTTCGATAGGGCCTACCTCTCGTCGCCTTCGACTGTCAACCCGGGTAAGATAGTTCCTCGAACCGAGATCGAGGTCCCCGAAGGAAAGATAACCCTGCCTGAGTTCTACGATGTCGTCATGCCCCTCGACAGGGTCGTGGACGTTGACTACTATCTGCCGGGTTGCCCACCCGCCTCGCCGCTTGTGCTGGAGGCGGTGAGGGCCATCGCGTCCGGTCGGTTGCCCCCCAAAGGGTCCGTGCTGGCCCCCGAGCGGTCGGTCTGCGACGAGTGCCCACGCAAGAAGGAGGACAAACAGATCACGGAGATCAAGAGAATAGTGGACCACACGCCGGACCCGGACAGGTGCCTCCTGGAGCAGGGCTTCATCTGCATGGGACCGGCGACGCGCGGCGGATGCGACGCCCGGTGCATCAAAGCCAACATGCCCTGCACCGGCTGCGGCGGCCCCTGCCCCGGGGCGATAGAGCAGGGATCGGCCATGATCTCGGCCCTTTCGACCGTGCTGGGGCTGGCGGCCGAGAAGGAGGAGGGCTTCGAGTTCGATGAGCTGCTTGAGCAACTCAAAGACCCCGTGGGCACCTTCTACAAGTACTCGCTCGCGGCCAGCATAATCAACAGGAGGGTGAAGAGATGAAAACCATAACCATAGACCCCATAACAAGGCTCGAGGGCCACGGCAAGATAGAGATATTCCTCGACGATGAGGGGCGCGTCGAGAACGCGTACCTCCAGATACCTGAGCTCAGAGGCTTCGAGAGGTTCTGCGAGGGCCGGAGAGCCGAGGACATGCCAGTCATAACGCCCCGCATCTGCGGCGTCTGTCCGGTGGCCCACCACCTGGCCTCAACGAAGACCCTGGACGCCGCCTACGGCGTAGAGCCCACGGAGACCGCCCGGAAGCTCCGGGAGCTCATGAACTGCGGCTACTTCATTTATGACCACACCCTCCACTTCTACTTCCTCGGCGCACCGGACTTCGTGGTGGGCCCCGACGCCCCGCCTTCCGAGAGAAACATCTTCGGCGTCCTCAAGAAGGTGGGCCTCGACACTGGCAGAGAGGTGATCAAGCACCGCGCCTACGGCCAGAGGATCACCGAGATATTCGGCGGCAAGGCCACCCACCCCACCTGCGGTGTGCCGGGGGGCATAAGCAAGGGCCTCAGCGAGGAGGAGCGGCAGAGCATTGAGGACATGGCCAGGAGCTGCGTCGAGTTCGCCAAGTTCTCGCTGGGCCTCTTCGACGACGTGGTGCTCTCGAACAAGGACTACGTGGACCTAATCCTAAGCGACCCGTACCAGCTGGACACGTACAACATGGGCTTGGTGGACGGGGACAACCGCGTCAACCTCTACGGCGGGGAGATCAGGGTGACCGACCAGAGGGGCAGGGAGCACGACAAGTTCAGGGAGCAGGAGTACCTGGACCACATCTGTGAGCACGTGGAGCCGTGGACCTACAGCAAGTTCACGTACCTCAAGGACGTGGGGTGGCGCGGCTTCACCGACGGCCCCGACAGCGGCGTATACAGGGTCGGCCCCTTGGGGAGGCTCAACGCAGCCGAGGGCATGGCGACCCCCCAGGCGGACGAGGAGTACAGGCGCATGTTCGAGACGCTGGGCGGCCGCCCCGTCCAGAGCACCCTGGCGTTCCACTGGGCGCGCCTCGTGGAGCTGCTGTACGCCGCCGAGCGCGCCGTGGAGCTGGCCACCGACCCCGGCATCACGGACACGGACCTCAGGAACCCGGTGGAGGCCCCCGGGGAGGGCGTCGGCGTCGTGGAGGCGGCCAGGGGCACCCTCATCCACCACTACAAGCTGAACGACGAGGGGATCATAGATAAGGTCAACCTCATAGTGGCGACCACCAACAACTACGCCGACATCTGCATGAGCGTCAGGGACGCCGCCAAGGGCCTCATCAAAGGCAGCGACGTGGACCAGGGCCTCCTGAACATGGTGGAGATGGCGTTCAGGGCCTACGACCCCTGCCTCGCGTGCAGCACCCACTCCCTCCCCGGCCAGGCCCCCCTGAAGGTAAACATCTACGACGAGGGACGGCGGCTCATCAAGACTGTTCAGAGGGGCTGAGACGCCATGAGGACCCTCGTCGTGGGCGTGGGCAACCTTCTGAGAAGAGACGACGGGGCGGGCGTCCACACAGTCAACAGGCTGAGACGGCTCGCCCCCTGGATCGACTGTGTAGACGCCGCCATGGGGGGAGTCGAGGTACTTGAGGCCATGAGGGGCTACGACAGAGTGATCATCGTGGACTCCATCACGACGGGCGCCGAGCCGGGAACCATCTACCGCGTGAACGTGGCCGCAGGCGAGGAGCCCCCCAGCATAGCTTACAGCCACGGCGTCGATCTGGTGACAACCCTGGAACTCGGGAGGAGGCTCATGCCCGAGGAGATGCCGCCGCAGCAGTTCCTAATAGGAATCGAGGCCGAGGACACCCTGAGCTTCGACGCGGCGTGCACACCACGCGTGGAAGCGGCGGTTGATCAAGTCGTGGAGGAGATAATAGAGCTAGAGTCCCGTGATAGTTGAGCACGGCATCGCAGAGAAACCCTAGAAGAAACGAAAATACTGGGGGCTCGGATAAAAACTCAAATATTCCATTATCATGTATCTGCCTTGTATGGTTTATTTGCAGGGTACAACCGTTGTAAGAAATAACTCTTTCATCTATACACCATTCTTCCCACCTTTACGTAATAAAAAAGAAAGGCGATAAATGGCTGGCGGGATGCGCGCTCTGCAGCTGGAGTAAAAATGAAGAAACCGAAGAACTTGCCAGAGTCTAGCACGGCACATGGATGCTGCACACAAGAAACCACTCATGTCAATAACCGAACAGGATAGCCCTGCGCCGGTGACGAGAAAACAGGTTTACCTAAGGCAGTGAAACCATAAAAAGTTTTAAAAAGGGTCAAAGGTAGAAGCCATGAAAGAGGACCGAGCCTCTTCGCGAGGTCT
Source organism: uncultured Candidatus Bathyarchaeia archaeon (assembly GCA_964495055.1). GTDB lineage: Archaea > Thermoproteota > Bathyarchaeia > TCS64 > TCS64 > RBG-16-57-9. The sequence goes on from CAZBUI010000026.1 coordinate 11,552, forward strand.
ATTTTCTAGCTGTTTTCTGCATATGGTACGTCGAGGGAGCCTAGAGCTGGTTCAACAGCATCAAGCGCTCCACGTTCAATCCGCTTGCCGCCATCGGCGGGATCTCGCTGAGGTTCTCCTCCGTGAACCGGGGTGCTTTTTCGGTCAGCCTCTGCTCGGTGTCGACGGCGAACTTCCTCTCGACCTCCTCCCGGTGGATGTTGTTCATGGTGCAGAAGGGTATTATGCGGTTGTCGGGGGTGGCGTAGTGCACCACGCATCTCTGAACCCTGTCGAGGTCAAGGTTGTAGGGGTCTTGGAAGTGCATTGAGCTCAACAGGATCATCTCCCTGTGGATGTCGAAAACCTGCTGGAAGTCGTTGTCGTAGATTATGTCCCTCACCATCTTGAACAGCCCCTTGAACTCTATTCCCTTGAGCAGGTTCTTAGCCAACTCAACCTTGGTTTTAAGGTCGTGCCCATCTCTCTGTCTCTTGTTGTAGTTCTCCAGAGCTTCGAGGAGTCGCTCGACGTTCATGTACTCGGTGATGGGGTGCACCTTGTCGTCGTCAATGACCAGGTAAGTCGCGGCGCCGCAGTGGGGGTGGGCGTTGAAGTCGGGGTAGTGCTTGTTCTTGATGTGGCTTATGAACTGGGTTAGAGGCTGCGCTGCGGGGATCGGGTACCAATCCCTCTGTTTGACGAAGCCCCCAGTCTGCTCCTCCACCAGCCTCGTCAGCTCGGGTATCGTGATCCTCATCTTCTCTCGCTCCGAGGTGTTGATGCGTCCGGTGATGCTTACGGGCTGAAAGTTGACGCCCCTGATGCAGTCCTTGTTGTCGATGGCGAACCTGATAATGTCTCCTACCTGGTCATCGTTGACTCCCTTGACCAGCGTCGGAACGAGGACGGTGCTGGACAGGCCAGCCTCCTTGAGGTTCTCGATGGCTTTCAGCTTCACGGGGAGCAGGTTCAGGCCCCTCGCCTTTATATAGGGTTCGGGCGTCACCCCGTCGAACTGGAGGTAGACGTTGTCCACGTCCGCCCTCTTCAGCTCTCTACAGTATTCAAGGCTCTCCGCCATCTTGATGCCGTTGGAGTTAACCATCACCAGCACGAAGCCCATCTTCTTGGCCATCCGGATTATCTCAAAGATATCGTCTCTGACCGTCGGCTCTCCCCCGCTGAGCTGGAGGCAGGGTGTGCTGAAGGGCTTGGTGTCCATCAGGTTCCCCATCATGGACTCGATCTGCTCCAGCGTGGGCTCGTACACGTAGCCCGCCGCCCCTGAGTGGGCGAAGCATATGGGACACCTCAGGTTACACCTGTTGGTCACGTCTATTATCCCTATCATGGTGGTCGATCTATGGTTGGGGCACAGCCCGCAGTCGTAGGGACAACCAGATTCCTGTGTTGAGAAATAGTTCTTGTATTTAGCGAACCTCTCGTACTCTGAATAGCTGTCCCAGTATATCTCGTTGAACTCGCCGTGTTCTGGGCACGTTTTAGTCATGTAGACCTTGCCTGACTCCTCGTACACAGTTGCAGGTATCTTTGTCTTACAGACGGGGCAGATGCTTTTCGTCTCCTTAATTACCTTCAAGCCACCATCACCTTCATTACAATATGATCATGACGTAAAACCTGATAACTAATGGGAGGGGACTAATAAAAGTCACTTTGTTACGGGGCGGATTCCTCATCAAGTTCATCACAGCTATTTGATCGATTATGGGAGGGGAGACGCTGTTTAAATAGTTAAACCACGGCTTCAATCCGCTAACCAGTCTGTCAAATAGAATACGCGTATGCCTCACCAGCCTCTGATTACCATGATGTCTCGTAAGGCTGTCATACACATATCGTTCTACAGGGGATGGAGGATGAAGGTAGAGATATTGAGGTCAAGAGCCAACGTAGAGCCTTCTGCTCCTAGACATAGTAAGCACTCCGGGGTCTTGTCGATGACGGAATGCTGTTCGATCCAGCGATAAATAGCACCTCGACCATGGGCCGGCTGTCATCCTCATGACCCATCTACACCCGGATCACGCGTTCTTCATCGAATCGAGGACCGAGAAAACATATGCTAAAGAGAGAAACGAGGACGACGGCATCGATGTAACTGTGATTGAGGAACCCATGGACTTGGCTATTCCATCACCCGATCCGACACACCCAGCAAGCTTGTGAAGTCTCAGGCATACCTCGTCGAGAGAGGTGCCGAGAGACTGCTGTACACCGGGGAAATGATATGGAACGAGAAAAAATACCGTGAACCCCTCAAGGAACTGGGCCTCGTTGTAACCGACGGGAGCTACTACCGGAAAGGCGGCCTGGTGAGGAAGGACAAGGAAACAGGGAGGCTGTACGGCCACAACGGCGTCAAGAACCTTGTCCGCCTCTTCAGAGAGTACACCGACCACATCGTCTTCACCCACCTTGGGAGCTGGTTCTACAGGGACATAGAGGCTTCGAAGCAGAAGATCGTGGAGCTGGGTTCGGAGGACCTGTTGGTCGAGGCGGCCTATGACGGGATGACCCTGGAGAACTGGTTCTCGCAGCCTTTTTTCCTGTGTAGCGCGTCTTCTATGTGGACTCCTTCAGGTATCCCATGACTTCTTCGTCTGTGAGGTCACGCCACCTAATATACGCGGAGGCCACGGCGAAGTAGAGCCCCGACCTGACGTTGAGGCAGTATACCTCGTCTACATGCCGCCTCAGCATCTCGATTGATCTCAACGGGGCCGTCGGCACCGCCACGGTCACCCTTCCAGGGTTGTACTGCTTCACCGCTCGGGCCGTGGTGAGCATGCTGAACCCGGAGGCGAGGCCGTCGTCAACCAGGATCGGGTGCCTCCCTTCGATGTCCGGGAACTCCCCTCGGCCGTAGAGGCGCATACGTTGTCTTATCACTCTCTTTTCTTTTTCGACGACTTCCTCCACCTGGTCATCGGTCAACCCTAGCTGCCGCACCAGTGGCTGGTTGACCTCGACGAGGCCGTTCCACGCGACTGCTCCGAAGCCCGCCTCAGGGTTCCAGGGGACATGAAGCTTCCGCGTAACCGCGACCTCGAGGGGCAGGTCCAGTTTCTCCGAGATCACGCATCCCACAGGCACCCCGCCGGCAGGGATGGCAACAACCAACGCAGAGCGATCCCCCTGGTATGCCTCCAGCTTCTCGGCGAGGAGCTCGCCCGCGTGCTCCCTGTCCCTGAACACATGGGTCTTTTTCCGGTACTCCTCGGAGTCGATTACCTGGGCCATTCTCAGGTCTGTGAAAGGTGTGGTCTGGATTTTATTTTAAGTTTAACACCATTCGAAAAACCGGCAGGGATCAATGAATTCTGACCTCTAGTTCACCCAAATTTATTTTTTCCGGGTGGTTAATAATGTTTAACTTTTCGGAATTATGCAGAAAACTCTCGTATGATGTAAACGTCCTACAGCATCTGATTAGCTATCTGACATATGGGCGGGTTGTAAAACCAACCTGCATGACGATGATTTGTACGCTTGGTAATCAGGTATATATCGCATGGTATGTTTGGTTTCCTGGATGTCAAACGGCTCCATAGTGAAGGCCAGAGATTACCTGACAGCTTTGAAGAGCGAATACCCTGGCGTAGAGATACCCTTCTACATGTTCCGTGAATGGTATGGAACCGAGCAGAAAATCTTCTTCGACTGCGAGAACGGCGACCTCGAAGACTGTAGAGACGAGAGGCTTGGCTTCAAGCAGTTCTCATATTTTCGTGTCTTCTTCATCGTTAAAAGCGAGGAAGTATTATGCCGTGAAGGGCATCAGCTACCCCAACATAGGTAACAGCAGCCTAGAGTCCTGGGTGCCAAGGTTCGAGAAAAACCTCAAGCCATCCACACTCGTGTCGCTGAGCGCTTCCGGCTCGGAGCTAGTAGACGAGATAGGCTTTCAGCTACAGGACCTGATTGCAGAATCACCAACTGGCATGATCATAGACAAGCCGTAATATGAGCGCTGAAGATCAAACCTTCACCGCACAGGTGACGGTCATTACCCTACGAATATCAGCTACAGCACATTATGCAGCCCTCTCTAGGCACAGCCATATTCAGCAGAATCCAAATAAATCCAACATTTTTAGCATAACAAACACCATCTCCCCCGGGAAAAACGCTTATAGCAAGTAACCAACTATAAGGAACCCCTCCG
>CAZBUI010000027.1:0-15711 GCA_964495055.1 uncultured Candidatus Bathyarchaeia archaeon
CATGGCTTAGTCCCACCTCGATAGCAGTGGGGTCCGACGGGATCAATCGGAATGAATGATGACCGCAAGTTACTCACTCGTTGTATTGAAACGAGGAAGCATTCTGCTCGACCCTTCTCGGACCCGAAGACGTCGCCGTCTCTGCTCGGGTCGTCATACATGTCCCCGTCTCTGGAGGTCGATGCTTCATCCAGAGGCCGAAGCCTCAGTCAGATCGTAGCCGCCGTCTGCTGACGGGGTGCGATTACTCGCACCACCCTTTCCTCAGCGTAAAAATAAAAACGTTATGCTTTTGGGCTCCAAAGCCATGAAAACCCGGTGTGAGAGGAACGGATCTCCATTTGATACACACCCAGTTTCACAGACAAGGCCCTTGAAGGGGCCCCTAAACCGACTTGACGCTACTCGGGAGGGTCTTCTCGATCCAGATCTCGGATATTCTTCCTCTGCTCGATCCTCTCAAGCTCGCTGCGGAGGAACTCCTCGTACTTCTCCTCGAAGCTCTGCTGAGCCTTCCCGGACCTGTTGGTGACACGGTCCCACATGGAGGAGGTCACGTCGCTTATCCTGTTTATGGCCTCCTCTGCCACGAACCTCCCCCGGGAGTAGACCGACATACCCAGATCGTTCACCAGGTCAAGCTGACGCTCAAGCTGCCTCTGAAGGTTAGTATACTGCTGCAGGGCCTCTTCCCCCTTCTCCGTGATGGTGAACCCACCCTCATCGGTCTCGGCTATCAGGGCGTCCCTGACCAGTCTGCCCAAGAGCGGGTAGATGAGGCCTGGGGATGGGGTCCAGTCGCCCTTGCTCTTCTCCTCGGCCTCCTCTATGATCTCCTTGCCGGTCATAGATCGCTCCGTGAGGAGGTGCAGAACGTAGAACCTCGTGAAGCCCCTAGGTACCTTTCCTGATACTTTTGACATGGAATCGCCGACGGTTAGTCGTGTTTGAAACGCGGAGGAGAGATATAAGAATATCGCTAGAGATATTAGGTGTTGGTGCAGAGGCCAGCCAGAAGGAAAAGAGGCGAAAAGAAAACGGCAGAAAAGCAGAAAAACGAAGAAATAACCATATTAAATAAATAACCGAGGGAGTACTATTAATGGATTTGAATTGTATAACCTGGATACAAGTCCAGAGGTAAGTCTGGGAGACGAATTAAACGTATTAGTGCTAAAAGGAAAAGGAAACAGCATTATCAGCCGGATGAAAGACGGCAGAGTCATATTATTCAACAGAGAAAACGTCCTGTTCAACGAACTCGAGCCTGGGATGATGGTGCAGGCCAAGGTGAGCTTCATAGCCCAAAACTACATCATAGTGGACCCCGTCTCACCGCCGGAGAGCGGCGTAGAGGCCATCAAGCTGGGCTTGCAGATGGTCTCCGACACAGAAAACTGGGAAAACGCGGTCATGTCCAACGCATTGTTATACATAATAGAGCTTCTCGAAGAAGGAGTCTAGACCCCCAAGCATTTTCCCCTCATTATTTCAGTCTAAACACTATCCTGATGAAGGAACCGAGAAACACGAGGCCCTCACGGAGACTGAACTTGCTCTCGCCGTCGGCCCTCTCGTAAAATGTTATGGGCACCTCCCGGACACGGTGCCCCCTCTTCACCGCCTTGTAGAGGCTCTCGAACTGGAAATCCCACTTGTCGCAGTGAACGTCAGGCATGACGTCCTCCCAGAGAGCCCTCCGGTACACCCTGAGCCCGCTCGTCCAGTCAAAAATCTCTCTACCGGTGAAGAGCCGGATGACGCCGTTGGTGACGACGCTCAAGGAATCCCGCCAGAAGGACCTGCCCTCGATGCGCCCTCCGTCAATGAGCCGGCTCCCGATGACCAGGTCCGCCTCCTCGGCGGCCTTGAGCATCTCTGGTAGATAGCAAGGGTCATGGCTGAGGTCGCTGTCCATCGACACGATGTAGTCGCCCGAGCAAAGACCGTAGCCCTCCTTGTAGGCGGTGCCAAGCCCCCTCTTCGAGCGTCTATGCAGCACCTTGATGTTAGGGTAGGCTTCCGCCAGGGAGTCGGCCAAGACACCGCTCCCATCCGGGCTGTTGTCGTCAACAATTACTATCTCGTGGGGAGTGTTTCTCAGTGCTTTCTGGATTCTTCTTATGTTTACTTTCAAAGTCTTGATTTCATTATACACTGGGGTGATGACTGAAACCTTTCCATCCATGAGGACAGCCCCAGTATCGTTGGATGGTTAAAGGAATTAAGAATACAGTATCAGGGAGTTGAATGTTAAAGTTACACCCCATTGAACTGATACAGATACAGGCCGCATAAAGGGACAGAACGTTCTACAGAATACAGCCCCATCACCCATCGGGGAACGGTGTTAAGGATCGCGGTAATCCACATGGGGTTCTTTTACAACGGCGGAGGAGAACGCACGGTGTTCAACCAGGCCATAGAACTCGGGAGAAGAGGCCACGACGTAGAGGTATTCGCGCCCATAGTAGACGCCGAATGCTTCCCTGAACTCAGAAAAGAGGTGAGCCTCACTGAGACCAGCGGCCTGCTGCCACCCAGCATGCCGCTGCGCAACGCCATGGGCATGATATACTCCAGCATACTGGTCCCGAGAAAGAGGCTGAGCGGCTTCGACGCCATACTGGCCCACGGCCAGCCAAGCATATGGATGGCCGTAAACGTGAAGAAAAAGTACGGAACCCCCTTCATATCGTACCTCCACCAGGTGAACAGGTTCTTCTCCCCCAGAGACATCGACAAGGAGTCGGGGTGGACGACTGACAGAAACCTGCTGACACTCGAAGCCCTGCATCGAGGGAACCTGATCGTGAAGAGACTTGACGCGCACAGCGTGAAAAACTCGGACACCGTCCTCACGAACTCGGAGTGGATAAAAAACAAGATCACCCGCTACTACGGGGTAGCCCCTCACGTATGCTACCCGGGCGTAGACAAGACAAAGTTCAGAAAACCCAAAGAAAGAACCGGACCAGCCTACCTGCTCAGCACCAACAGGCACTACCCCCAGAAGCGCCTCGACTACCTGCTGTGCTGCATGAGAGAGCTGGTGAAAAACAGCCCCGGCCTCAAGTGCTACATCACGGGAGGCTTCACCAAGCATACGAGATACCTGATGAAGATGGCTGAACGCTGTGGCTTAACTGGGAACATCGTTTTCACCGGCAACCTCCCCACCCGTGAACTGGTGAAGCTATACCAGAACGCGTACATCTACACCTTCACGTCCCCCGAGGAGGACTTCGGACTTGGCCCCATCGAGGCAGCCGCGTGCGGCGTACCCTCGATCGTCTGGGACAGCGCGGGCCCAAGAGAGACCGTCATCCACGGAGAAACCGGTTTCCGCGCAGCCCCATACAGTGTCAAAGAAATGGCCATGTACCACAGGAAACTGTTGGAGAACCCCAGCCTACGCGACGAGATGGGAGAGAAAGCGCGCGAGTACTCAATGAAAAATTTCACCTGGGAAAAACACGTGGACATCTTAGAGGATTTTTTATATAAAATATGTTAAAAGAAGCTGATCGGCACGGCTCTCTATTATAGTAGTTGTCCCCAAACCAAACAAGATTTGTTACATTATTGTTTATTAAATTTAAAAAACGATATCTTTTGGGAAACGCAATGGAAACAACATCAAGACTAGATGTTGGTAAAAAAACAGCCACCATACTAGCGATACTGATACTGATAACATCCACAGTGACTATAGTGTTCGCAGGAACACCGCCTAACATCCCGGGAAACGAGGACTACATGAACGACGAAGGGGTGCTGCACTCCGACACGTATGTTCTATACCCCTACGAGGAGAAGAGCATCAACATAGGCTTCAGCAAGTACGGTGAAATCATAGACGGAGACAGCGGCGTCGGACTAGAGTACGACGGCGTGGACGTCTTCGCGAACCCCGCCGTGGCCGAGTGGAAGTGGAGCAACGGATGGGTCATGGAGATACACTACACCGAGCAGAACAAGCTGAGAAGCGTCTGGGCCTACGCCCTGTACTCAGACAACAGCGGCGTCGAAGGGATAGGCGGCGACTGGAAACAGATGCAGCAGTCCAAGGACGCAAGCGCGGTCGGAGACGAGCACGGCGGAAGAAGGACCAGCGGCTGGGCCGAGACGGACGACATCCGCCTCATCTACGACGGCCCGAGGAAAGCCATCTACCTGCTAAAGACCACCATATACGACAAGGACCCAAGCGGGACCGGGAAATGCCTCGTGAACATAACAACCCAACTGGTCTTTAACAAGGTGAAGAAGTATGTCATGGAGATCAAGGACGTCAAGCGATGCGACGACAACAAGTTCGACGGCCCCTTCCAGATAGAGTTCAGCCAGAGGGGTGAGTGGGACATCGGCACAGAGACAAACAACGAGGCCTGGGCCGAGTTCTACGACGGCTTCGAGACAAAGTACTGGAAACACCCCTTCTACTACCCGTGTGAGGAGAGGGACCCCGTTGAGTTCGACGTGTGCCAGATGATCGACCAAGACGAGACACTCGTAGGGTTCGCGGCGTTCTGGCCCAACCTCATCAGCAAGTGGGTCACGAACGTGGACAGCATCGACCACCTAGGCGGAGACGACATACCCGGAAAACTGGAGACCATGGAGACCGAGGAAAAACACATCGACGTACCGGAGTCATTTGACGTGATTTGGCCCAACTACCTGTGGCTTCATCCCACTCCATCCCAATGGCCCCCACCTCCAGGCGAAGGCCCCTTCAAATTGGTCATCGACCTGCAAGACGAGCTAGTGGAGTACCCGAGAGGGGCTTGCGAGTGGAGCGAAGAACCCTGGGTGTTCAAGAAGAACATGCAGGGAGAGTACGTCAAAATGGTACCAGGCATACACTTTGAGTGGGACGGGAAGGTGAAAATCGGCAAAGACTACTGGGTGCCAGGTGACGAGTTCGAAATCGTGTACAAGAGGAAGATGAAAGGCCACGAGGAGCATGAGACATTCCCAGCAGATTGCAACGAGCTTTTTGCCGACCGATGGTCATACGGCATGCTCGAGGAGCCCAAGGTGCCCTACGTGTTCGCCGAGTGGGACTTCGACCTAGACTACGACCACCCCGAGAACAGCACACAGCAGTTCAGATGCGTCTCGGTATACGGCCTCACCGACTACAACAACGCTCTTGACCCTGACATGCCAGGCAACCAAGCGCTCGAATATAGGATAGACGCGGAAGTCACCTACCAGCTCAACGAGATCTTCAACCCGTGGGACCTCAAAGACGCAGCCCACAAAGACACTTTCAGATGGGCTCAGAAAGGAGAGTTCACGGGAGACCCCTTGGAACTTAAGGCCCACCTCAAAGACAAGTACGGCAACGATAGAGACTGCCTCGACGAAGACCACGACTTAGTTCAGTATGACAAGTGGGGCTACTACTGCCACGACGACGAGAAGGTAATCCTCTACGACTCGACCGGCACGCTGGATGCACTGCTGCTTGAGAGAGACGTCGACTACGAGATCACGCCCTTCACAGTTACGTTCCTCGAGGAATTCCCCGGCTACGACCTCTACAAAGTGCTCTACAGCACTGAACTACTTGAGGACCCGGAGGAAGGGGATGATTGGAGCGTCGGCCGGTGGGAGTGGATCGTCGTCGGCGAGCCAAGCCTGGCCTCTGACAGCATAGGCACAGGCATGGTTGCAGCCGCGTGGCTCGACTGGAAGAACGTGGAGACCTGGTTAAGCGGCCTAGACATGGAGGCATCCGTATACGGACCCTCCATCCCGTACGTACTGAGACCAATGGACGGCGACTACAGGGACGACCTAGGGAGATTGCACTTCAAAGACGACTGGAGCACACCTGACGATTGGGCAGGTGAGGAGATCTATCCGTACGCCATCAGCAGCAGCAACATCATCGTAGTAGGCGGGCCCTTGGTCAACCTAGCGGCAGAATACTTCAACGACTTCACCGACGCCTTCGTGTTCTCAGAGTACGGCGACGGGTTCTACGCCCCAGGATGCTGGGCACGGACAACCCAGGGACCTTACTGGGAGGGAATGGACCCGGTCATGGCCCCCGACGATGAACTCTGGTACGAAAGCACGGTAATAGACGACGACGTCGGCTACGCCATAGTATCCGCGTACAAGGACCTCAACGAGACCAAAGGCTTCATCATATACGGGTACACCGCCGAGGACACGTACTATGCATGCTACGCCTTACGCGGAGGAGGACTGGAGTGGCTCCAGTACGTCCAGGACGGGGTCACCTCGATAGTGCTCAGGATAGACTACGACGAGCTACACCCCGTGGGCTTCCACGTGGAGGAGGAGCTCGGTCCGTTCACCGAGTGCACTGGAGCGTACACCAACTTCAAGACAAGCCAGTACTACGAAAACATCAAGATAGGTAAACAGATGGTAGAGGACCGTGCAGCTGATCTAGGTATCTGCTACAAGCTGGTAGACATAGAAAAGTGTTCACAGGTCCACCCAGACCCATAAACACCTAACCCCCTTTTTTATTTCAGCAACGTTTTTCAGCCCCCCAAAGACCATTAAAGGGGTAATCATTTGTTGAGCAAGCAGCTACTGGTAAGCAAGATAGAGAACGGCATAGTCATAGACCACATCCCCGCCGGCAGGGCGTTCCAGGTGCTCAGGCTGCTGAAGCTGCCCCCCGACGCCCGTGCCCTCATAGCCCAGAACGTGGATAGCGGCAGCATGGGCTGCAAGGACCTCATAAAGATTGAGGGCACCTACCTCACCAGCAGCGAGATAGACGTCATCGCCTTCGTGGCCCCAGACGCCACCCTCAACATTATCAGCGACTGGCAGGTGAAGGAGAAGCGCAGCATCAGCATACCCGGGACCCTGGAGGGCACCTTCAACTGCCCCAACACGCTGTGCCCCACCAACGCCAGGTACGGGGCGCCCAACACCCTGTTCCGCGTAGAGAAGGGAGGCAGGCTCGAGGAGACCAAGCTCCACTGCACGTACTGCGGCAGCATCACCTACTACGGCACCATAAGGGACAGCATCCAGAGCGAGAGCTTCAGGATCGAGCGCCGCGGCCTCGTGAGCAGAGGCAAGATAGAGTCCGTGTTCCTGGACGCCCTCATCAAGGGAGGCGCCCTCAGGTTCCCCCCGAGCCCCGACAGACCGTTCATCCTCAAGAGCGGCCGCCCCAGCCCCTACTTCGTCAACCTGGGCGCCCTCACCGACGGCGAGAGCCTCGGCAAGCTCAAGTGGGCGTTCGCTAGCTACATAGCGCTCCTCGTCGAGACCGGTGAGATACCCGACTTCGACTACGTGTTCGGCCCTAGCTACAAGGGCATAAGCCTCGCCGCCCTCACCTGCGAGGGCCTCAACGAGCTCTACGGCATGGGCAAGCGGTACATGTACGACAGGAAGGAGGCCAAGGACTACGGCGACCTGGCCAGCGACCAGGTCCTCGTCGGCGCCGGCTACTTCAAGCCCGGCCAGCGGCTCCTCGTCGTCGACGATACCATCACCACCGGCATCACCAAGGTGGAGACCATCGAGAAGCTCAGGATGCTCGGAGACCACGAGGTCGTCGGCCTCGTTATAGCCGTGGACAGGCAGGAGCGGCTCGGCGACAGGGACAACGTAGAGGAAATCAGCGCCGTGGAGTACCTGGAGCGGGAGATGGGCCTCAAGGTCCACAGCATACAGAACATAGAGACCATCTACGGCTTGATCAAGGACAGCCTCAGCCCGGAGATGCGGGGCCTCTGGCTGGACTACTACCGCCGGTACGGCACCGTACAGCTGGGCTAGCCCCCGGTTTTTATAACCCCGTTCACCCGTCACCATATGGAGAGCTACGACGCCATAGTGGTGGGCAGCGGAAGCGGCATGATAATAGTCGACGCCGCCGTCGGCCGCGGCATGAAGGTGGCCCTCGTCGAGGAGGACAGGCTCGGCGGCACCTGCCTCAACAGGGGCTGCATCCCCAGCAAGACGGTCATATACCCCGCCGACCTGGTCAACCAGATAAAGCACGCTGAGCGCCTAGGCGTCCACGCCGAGATAACCAGGGTAGACTTCGAGGAGATAATGAGGCGGACAAGGGAGTTCGTGGAGCACGACAGACGGCCCATGGAGGAGAGCATGCCCCGTGTAGAGGGCCTCACCTACTACCCCGAGAGAGGCGAGTTCGTGGACGACTACACCATGAAGGCCGGGGACACCCTCATCACCGCCCCCAACATATTCCTAGTGACGGGCAGCAGGCCCCTGATACCACCCATAACGGGCCTCGGCGAGGTGCCGTACATCACCAGCAGAACCGTCTGGGACATGACCCGCAGACCCGCAAGCATGATAATCGTGGGCGGCGGCCTCGTGGCGTGCGAGATGGCCCACTTCTTCAACGCCATGGGCACCGACGTCACCGTGCTCAGCAGGAGCCCTAGGCTCATCAAGCACGGCGAGCCCATGGTCTCCGAGATACTCCTCACCAGCCTCAGGGAGAGGATGCGCGTCGAGGTGGGCGTCGAGGCGACCGAGGCAAGATTGGCCGGCGGCCAGGTGGAGTTGACTGCGGTGGACCGCGAAGGCAAAGCCGAGAACTACACGGCCGAGAAGCTGTTCATAGCCACAGGGCGCAGAAGCAACGCGGACACCTTGAGCCTAGAGAAAACAGGCGTAGAGCTGGACCAACGGGGCTACATCGTGGTGGACGAGCGCTACCGCACCTCAAAGCCCGGGATATACGCGTTCGGCGACGCCATTGGGAAGGCCATGTACAAGCACGTCGCCAGCAAGGAGGCTGAGCTGGTGTGGCACGACTTCACCGAGGGCCACATGCACCCCCTGGACTACGACAGGGTACCCTACGCCGTCTACACGTGGCTCCAAGTGGCATCCGTGGGCCTCACTGAGGCCCAGGCCGCGGAGAGGGGCATCGACATACTGGTGGGGGAGTACAACTACATCGACACCGCCAAGGGCGCAGCCATGGACGAGGAGGACGGGTACGTCAAGGTCGTCACCGAAGACGAGAGCTACAGGGTGCTGGGGGCACACATCGTAGGCCCCTACGCCCCCATACTCATACAGGAGATAATCAACGTGATGAACGCGGGAGATGGATCGGTGTGGCCCATAGCGGACGCCATGCACATCCACCCTGCGCTCCCAGAGGTCGTGCAGAGAGCCGTCTACAACTTCAGGCCCCCCGACCACAGCCACTGAGGTTTAAATAAAGCCGCACGTCTACCAAAACCAGCTTCTGGTGAGAATCATGGAGTTAAAGATAGGGGACCCGGCCCCTGGGTTCTGCCTACCCGACGTAGAGAAGGGCCAGGTCTGCCTCAAAGACCACAGAGGGAGATGGGTGGTGCTCTACTTCTACCCCAAGGACGGCACCAAGGGATGCACCATGGAGGCCCTGGAGGTCACGGCCGCGGAGGACGAGTTCAACGCCAAGGGCGCCGTGGTCCTCGGCGTCAGCCCAGACAGCCCCGAGAGTCACACCAGGTTCAAGGAGAAAAACGACCTGACCGTGACGCTGCTCAGCGACACCGAGAAAGAGATACTCACGGGCTACGGCGTCTGGCAGAAGAAGATGTACGGCAGGGAGTACATGGGAGTGGTGCGCAACACGTATCTGATAGACCCAGACGGAAGTATAGCGCACATCTGGCCCAAGGTCAAGGTTGCAGGCCACGCCGACGCCGTCATGGAGAAGCTTGTGGAGCTCCAGGGCACGGATACGAGTTGAACATAACCGACGGCATCCACGCGAGACGCGCCTACAGGAGCCTCGAACCCATCGAGATAACCAGGGAGCTCGGCGAGGATCTGGCCACCCACGCCGGCCTCTCGGCGAGCTGCTTCAACAACCAGCCGTGGAGGTTCGTCTTCGTCTACGACAGAGCCGTGCTGGAGGAGATGTGGGGCGCCCTCAGCAGGGGCAACAAGTGGGTGGAGCTGGCGTCCATGATCGTCGCCGTCTTCAGCAGGCCCGAGGACGACTGCAGGATAAGGGACAGGGATTACCACCAGTTCGACGTGGGCATGGCCACCGCCACCATGATACTCAGGGCGACCGAGCTAGGGCTCGTCGCCCACCCCATAGCCGGGTTCAACCCAAAAAAGGTCAGGAAGATACTGGGGATACCCGACGACTACCAGGTCATCACCCTGGTGAACATCAGCAGGAAGGCGGACAGAATCCACCCGTACCTGAGCGAGGACCAAGCACGGGCCGAGAAGGAGAGGCCCGAGCGGCTGCCCCTAGAGAAGTACGCGTATCACAACAGGTACACGGGAGAGTAACCCGAAGGACCGCTGGTCGAGATGGACGAGGATAAGGCCAACAGGCTCATCGACGAGAAAAGCCCGTACCTCCTCCAGCACGCATATAAACCGGTGGACTGGCGCCCCTAGGGAGAAGACGCGTTCAAGGAGGCCGAGAAACATGACAAACCCATATTCCTGAGCATAGGCTACAGCACCTGTCACTGGTGCCATGTCATGGAGCGTGAAAGTTTCACCGACGACGAGGTGGCGGCTCTCATGAACGACGCCTTCATCAACGTCAAGGTAGACAGAGAGGAGCGCCCCGACGTAGAGGGGGTGTATATGGCGGTGAGCCAGATGATGACAGGGGGAGGCGAGTGGCCCCTCACCATAATAATGACGCCGGACAGACGCCCCTTCTACGCGGCCACCTACATACCCAAGACCAGCAGGTTCGGCGTGGCCGGGATAATAGACCTGTTCCCTGCGATAAAGGGATACTGGAGAGACCGGCGAGACCGCCTGGAGGCCATAGCGGACAGCATGGTACACGGCCTGAACGGAGGCCGTCGGTGGACCCGAGACGCTGGATAGGGAGACCCTCGACACGGCGTACAGCATAATGTCCACAGGGTTCGATGAGGCGCACGGCGGCTTCGGGGACGCCCCCAAGTTCCCTGCACCCCAGAGGTGGGTGGGTTCACGAGCAGTGAGGCGCTGCCCGCGAGGCGGAAGGAGCTCCACGACGGGGCCAAGCCCTCGGGAAACTCGGTGATGCTCCTCAACCTGATCAGGCTGTCGAGGCTCACTGGGAGACCGGCGCTCGAAGAAAAGCCGGCAGGGTAGCCGAGGCCTTCTCCTCCACGGTGAAGGGAAGCCCCCACGCATACACGTTTTTCCTGTGCGGGCTGGACTTCGCTCTGGGCCCCAGCCACGAGGTGGTGCTCGCAGGGGAACACCCAGACGAGGTAAAGGCACTGTACGAGGTCATATGGGAAAGGTATCTCCCCAACACCGTGGTGTTCATGAGAACCGAGGAGTCAGCGAAACTGGCTGAATACGCCGAGGAAATGACGGCCATAGAAGGCCGAGGCACCGCCTACGTCTGCAGCGGCTTCAAATGCGAGAAACCAACCGTAGACGCAGACGAGATACTGGGTCATCTGGTTTAGAAAAATGTTGGGAGTGCTACTTGGTGGTCAGCGTGTACTTGACCCCGAGGGGGGCAAGCGTCTCGTCGATCCTCTTGATGAGGTCCTCGACCTGAGCCATGTCGGGCTTGGTGAACCACTCGAAGAAGAAGTCGTACTCGCCGAGGCTTTCACCAGACTTGCTTATTATGGTGTCACACCGTTCCTCGGGAATCTCGTCCTCTCCGAAGAACGCCATCACCCCATCAGGCGTGTCAAAGGAAATGTCGGACCCGAATTCTGCTCCCGCCCCGGGTATCTCGGGGGCGCCCACGATGGACTGTATCGTAGTGTCCATGATGCAGACTTCTGGCATGTCGATGGCGACCTTCTCCAAGGCCTTCAACGCTTCAAGCAGTGGCGGACCGTAGATCTTGACGTAGCTTATCATCGAAAATCTCCATGTTGGTTTGAGAAGGCAGAGTTATTAAATCTTTACGATAAAGAAACCGGGCCAGCCACGGGAAAAAAGAGGTTTTTCAGGCTTTTCCTTAGGATAAACACAGGCACCGAGCGGCGATTCTAAAGAAACCCCGTATCCCTGCCTACGTTGATACGCCGTGTCGACGGGCGATCCCCCGGTCCAGGTGCATGGAGGCGGATGAAAACCGCTTTAACCCGACTACAATAATCTAACCCATGCAAACCCCTGTCGCCAAAGGAGCCATCACGTTCTTCTACTACGAGGACCTCATCAGGGCGGCGGAGTTCTACGAGAAGGTCATGGGCTTCCAACTGGTCCAAGACCAGAGGTGGGCGAAGATCTACAGGATCAACGACTCCTCCTACATGGGGTGCGTCGACGGCGGCGTGGGCTACCACAAGCCCAGCGAAGACAAGCCCGTTATGCTCACGGTTGTAGTCGACGACCCCGACGCGTGGTACACGCACCTCAGGAAACACGGGGTGGATACCCTTAACGAGCCCCACGACGACGAGGAGCTGAACCTCCGCATATTCCTGCTCGAGGACCCCGAGAGCTACGTCATAGAGATACAGAAGTTCTACGAGCCCTTTCCCCAGCAGTAACCCCCTTTTTTAAGCGGTTTAACCCTGATCACTTATAAATGAGGCTTCATTGGAATCGAAAACCGCTTATACTGGATGTAAGTCACCTTTTTTAGTCGAGAAGAGGATTCTAAACGCCATTTGGAGTACCCCATGATGGATCAACTGGAACAAAAGATCAAGACCGGGTTAGAGGGAGGCGAGTTTGACGCGGTCCTCGCGTTCGGCGTGGACAACTTCAACTACCTTACACGCACCGTCCTACCCTTCGCGGAGCACTACCCGACACGCAGGGCCGTGGCAGTGCTCCCCAAGGAAGGGGCCTCTGCGGTCATATGCCCATACGACTGGTCCCAGGCCGTGAAGGACCAGGGCTGGAAAGGGGAGATAGCCGCCTACGACGAAAACGAGGGCGTGGGCGTGGAGGCCATGGTGAAGAGCCTGGAGGAGCTGCTGGTCAGCCTCGGGCTGGACGACAGGAGGCTGGGCATCGACGGCTCACGCATAACCAAGGCGCTGATGGACAGGCTCAACGAGAGGTTCCCAAAAGCCGAGTGGCAGCCCGTGGACCCCCTGCTCAACGACATGAGGATCACCAAGACGCCCGGGGAGACCAGGTTGATAGAGAGGGCGTGCAAACAGGCGGACAGAGGCATGGTCTACGCCCTGATGCACCTGGAGGGGGCCGCCGAGAACCCGGGGTACACCGTAGCCGAGTTCACCGAGAGGATAAGGGTCCACGTCAACGAGAACGGGGCCAGCGGCGTCGGGCTGCTCAACACGGCCTTCGGCACCGACGGCCAGATGCACTACACGCCCCAGAGAGGCTGGGTGAAGAACGGCGAGCTGTTCAGGATGGACGTCAGCGCCCACTACATGGGCTACTGGACCAACCTGGGAAGGATGGGCGTCACCGGCAAGCCCACGGCGGAGCAGGAGAAAGCCTACGACGAGAACCTGAGGCTCAAAGCCGCGGCCCACGAGATGCTCAAGCCAGGAGTAGCGGCCAACGAGGTCTACGCCCACGTCGCCAGGGCCGCCGAAAGGCAGGCCATAGGCTTCTGGAAGGAGGCGGGCATCGGCCACGGTGTAGGCGTCAGCCACCACGAGCCGCCTTACCTGAACCTGTGCAGCAGCACCGAGCTCAAGCCGGGCATGGTCATCGCCCTGGACATACAGACCTACGGGCCGAGGCAGGAGCTCATCCACAAGAAGGACGTCTACGTGATAACCGAGGAGGGAAACAGGAAGCTGAGCTGGTACCGGAGCTGGGACGATCTGTACGCCGTCACAGGCTTCAGGGCCACCCACTAGGAGGACATGAGCATGATAGAGGAGCTTAAGACGAAGATCGCGGAAAGCCTCAAGGAGTCCCAGTACGACGCGGTCGTGGTATTTGGGGCAGACAACGTCCAGTACATGTCAGGCGCACCCCTCCACTACCCCCCCACCTTCCCGGACAGGTACATGGCCGTCTTCTGGGCAAAGGGGGAGGAACCCATATGCATAGTGCCCCCCGAGTGGGAGAGCAGCTTCCTCCGCATGGCCTGGGTGAGCAAGACCAGGACGTACACCGAGAAACCCGGCAGCCCCACAGGCGTCGCCGAGGCCGTCGCCAACCTGACGCGGAACACGGTTAGGAAGACGGGTAAGATAGGGGTGGACGCGGAGAGGACGCCACTTAACCTGTACATGAGGCTGGAGGCGGCGCTCGAGGACTTCACCCTGGCGCCGTGCGACGGCTGGCTGCGAGAGCTGAGGATCAGGAAGACCCCGAAGGAGCTGGCGCTCCTGGAGAAGGTGGCAGAGATGACCGACCACGCCCTAGCGGGCCAAGCCCACCACGTCCTGGTAAAGCAGGCGGCAACAGAGATGAGCAACACCGAGAACGTCCGGATACACGCCATAGAGAGGAGCCTAGACGAGGTGGGCCACCACGCCATAGCCCAGGTCACCGGCGGCCCCAACACGGGGAAGTTCTGGCCGGGGGCCCCCATGTACGGCATTGGGTATGACAGGGTCCCCCAGCAAAGGGAGTTCATGCGGATAGAGCTCACCGCCACACTGGACGGCTACTGGAGCAAGGGGGCCAGAATGCTCACCATGGGGGAGCCCACCGAGGAGCAGAAGGCGGCCTACCAGGGCCTCGTGGCGCTGCGCGAGGTGGCGCTAAGCCACATGAAACCCGGCACCACGTGCAGGGACGTCTACACCGAGGTGAAGCGGGCGGCGGACGAGAAAGGCATCCAGCTGGTGCCCAACCTAGTCATCGGCGCGGGCGTGGGGGTCACAGACCACGAGCCGCCGTACATCTCTGGGGCCGACGAGACCGTGCTCCAGCAGGGCATGGTCGTGGTGCTATGCCCCGTGGTGAAGGCGCCGGGCGGCGAGATGCTCATGGGAAGGGACACCGTGTTCATAACCGAGGAAGGCGCCGAGATCGTGGGCTGGTTCAAGGACTGGCGGGAGCCCTTCATCTGCAACTATACGTATTAACCCAAGTTTTTTCCATGCCGAGCCCAACAACAGGGCAGTCATGTCCTTCCAAGTGGCGGACGCCAACGTCGAGCCCGGGGAAAAACACAAGGGATACCTGACCATCGCCCACGCCTCCACCCACGAGGTGAGGATGCCATACATAGTCGTAAACGGCGCCGAGAGGGGGCCCGTGCTCACGGTGCTCAGCGGCGTCCACGCCCTGGAGTGCGCCCCCGTGGAGGCCGTGCTCAGGCTCGCGGACAGCGTGGAGCCGACCGACATAACCGGCATCCTCGCCCTAGTGCCAGTGGTCAACACCGAGGGGTTCCACGCCCGCAAGTCCTACAGCAACCAGCTGGACCACCTGAACCAGAACAAGGTCTTCCCCGGGGACCCCGACGGCTCCGTGACTCGCCGCGTCGCCCACGCCGTCTTCCACCACTTCGTGAGCAAGTCAGACTACCTCGTGGACTGCCACAGCGCGGACTTGGGCGAGGACGCCGCCCACGGCATGTTCATCTACAGGACCGAAGACGCCAACCTAACCAGCAGGATGACCGAGATGGCGAGGTGCTTCGACTGCGACTTCATAGAGTCCACCGGGATCACGGGGAACACGGGGGAGGCTGTGCGGCTCTACGGGATACCGTGCATAATGACCGAGAGCGGGGCGCCCTACCCCATCAGGGACGACGACGTCCTCTACCACTACATGGGACTCAGGAACCTCATGCGCCACATAGGGATGCTGGACGGGGAGGCGGCGCTGGGCGAC
>CAZBUI010000028.1:0-15585 GCA_964495055.1 uncultured Candidatus Bathyarchaeia archaeon
GTAGACATCTTCGCCCCGTGGCTCGAAAGCCAAGGATACACGGTAAAAGTGTCCGACACTCTGGACGCCTACCTCGACAAGAAGCTATGTAATCTGAGCCTCATCGTCCCAGTCTGGACCCAGGGCACCATCACCCGTGAACAAGAGAAGGGACTGTTAGACGCCGTGAAAGGCGGTGTCGGAATAGCAGGTTGGCATGGCGGCATGGGAGACGCCTTTCGGGATAACGTCGAGTACCAGTTCATGGTCGGCGGCCAGTGGGTCGCCCACCCCGGAGGCGTCATCGACTACACAGTCAACATCACCGACCACCAGGACCCCGTCACCGCCGGCCTAAGCGACTTCAGTATGCACAGCGAGCAGTACTACATGCACGTCGACCCCCACGTCAAGGTCCTCGCCACAACCACGTTCACCGGCGAACACGCGCCCTGGATCGAAGGAGCCACCGTGCCCGTCGCCTGGAAAAAGATGTACGGCAAGAGCAGGGTCTTCTACACCAGTCTCGGCCACGTCGTATCCGACTTCAACGTCCCCGAGGCCAAGACAATAGTCCAGAGAGGCATGCTCTGGGCGACTAGGTGAAACCTATGGAGCCCGTCAGGGTCGGCCTCGTGGGCTGCGGCTACATAAGCGGCATCTACCTCGAGAACAACAGGCTCCTCCGGAGCTTCGACGTGGTCGCCTGCACCGACCTCATAAGGGAGAGGGCCGAGGTCAGAGCCAAGGAATACGGCGTCCCCAGTGTCTGCTCACCGGACGAGATCTACGACGACCCCGAGATCGAGATGATACTCAACCTCACCACCCCCGACGCCCACTACAAGGTGGCCATGAAAGCCATCGACGCGGGCAAGTCTGTGTACAACGAGAAGCCCCTCGCCGTCGAGCTGGAAGACGGAAAGAAACTCATCGACGCAGCCGAGGACACCGGCGTACTCATCGGCGGAGCCCCCGACACCTTCATGGGCGGAGGCATACAGACCTGCAGGAAACTCATCGACGACGACGTGATAGGGGAGCCCATCGCCTCCACCTCCTTCATGATGTGCCACGGCCACGAGAGCTGGCACCCAGACCCCGAGTTCTACTACGGGCGCGGCGGCGGACCCATGCTGGACATGGGGCCCTACTATCTGACAGCCCTCGTCAACCTCGTGGGCCCCATGAGACGCGTATGCGGCGCGGCGCGGATCACGTTCCCCAAGCGGGTCATCACCAGCCAGCCCAAGCACGGTACCGAGATCACGGTCGAGGTGCCCACCCACGTAGCAGGCATCACCGAGCACATGAACGGCGCCATAGGGACCATCATAACCAGCTTCGACGTATGGGGAGCCCAGCTACCCAGGATCGAGGTCTACGGCACCAAGGGCAGCCTCAGCGTCCCAGACCCCAACACCTTCGGCGGCCCCATCAAACTCCTGCGCATGGATGAGAAGGAGTGGGAGGACGTGCCTCTGAGCCACGGGTACACCGAGAACAGTAGAGGACTCGGCGTAGCAGACATGGCCTACGCGTTGAGAAGCGGCAGACCCCACCGGGCCAGCGGAGAGCTGACGTACCACGTCCTGGAGACGATGCACGCCTTCTACACGGCGTCGGAGAAGAAGAGGGCTGTGACCCTCAGGAGCAGGTGCGGCAAACCGGCGCCGCTGCCCCTCGGGTTAAAGCATGGGTACCTAGACCCATAGCAGCCTATTTGTGGAGTTTCCAGGCCGGGAGAACCGCCAGTCCGTTCTCGGTCAGCACCCTGGCGGTCCTGTTCAAAGAGTCGTGCTTGTCCAGGTAGTTCCGCGTCAACGCAGGCATCAACCCCTGCGCCTCGATCTGCTCCTTCGGCATGAAGTATTCCAAGATGTCCGACGGGTGCTCCCGGGTCTCCTCGACGCTGGGAACACCTCCCTCGTGCTTGGCGCTGATGTTGGCCACCTTTGCCGCGATCTCCACCAGCTCGTCCAGCCTGTCGTAGGGCTGCCTGACAATGCTCTTATAGGTCTCCGTTATGTGGTGCTCCAGCCGGGTACCTTCCAGCCCCAGGGAGTCCCTGATGTACCCGGATTGCTCCAGAGTCCAGTTGTCCACCGAGTTGGAGAGGTTGAACCCGATGAGCGGGGTCGACCCGTCCTCCCTGCTGAACATCTTGGCGCCTATGAGGGTCCACAGCGCCGCGTAGGGGTTGTCGTTCCCCATATAGACGCTTATCTTGAACCGTATGTCGACGCCCATCTTGTAGAGGAGGTAGCCGAGGGTCACCGTCCCCGGGTTCAAGTTCAGCACCTCGGATACGCCGTACATCGTGTAGTAGTGCAGAAGCTCGTCCACCCACTTCAAAACGTACCTGTTAGGCACCCCCACGCCGCCGAAGTAGCCAGTGATGGTCTCTGGGCCGCCCAGGTGCACGTTTATCGGCGTCCCGTCAGGCCCCGGCAGGGTACCCTTGTTGTCCAGCGTCTGCACGTAGGTGGCGCCTATGATCTTTGTGGCCGCCGTGAAGGCGTCGATGTCCCCGTCCTCGACCTGCTCCCTCATGGACCTGACTCGGATGTACCGGGCGGGCATCAGGTTCTCGTCGGCTATAGCTCTCCGGGCCTCCTCCACCATGAACGGGAAGAAGTTGCAAGCGCTGATCTCAAGCGTCACGGCCAGGGACTCGTCGAACTCCACGGAGCCCGCCGCGTCGCCGAGCACCCTGTCCCGGTACTCGTCGAGCCCGATGAACGCCCCGTCGTCCCTCATGTCCCGGAGCCAGTTTAGGTCCTTCAGATACGCCGGGCTGCGTTCCCCCAGCCTCTCCTCCAAGCACTCGAGGCTCCCCGCCTCCTTCGCCCTGCGGTTGATCTCCTCCACCCCGCCGTACCTCTCGACGACCTCGAGCAGGTCATCCACGACAGGGCTGCCTTTTCTTGTCAGAAACTCGTTTATCTCCTCGATGCTGTGAGGAGAGACGCCCAATCTCTCTCTGAGGTCACCCAACGATGGTCCTCCAGAACGGTTTAACCTTCCCCCAAAGGTATATAAAAATTCTCAGAGGAATTCCCGCCACCATGTAAACACTAGTCCCCGGCTTCGATGGATCAAAGCTCCACAAACCCTACCTCTAAGCCCCCGGCCATCACCCCATGACATGGGTAGAGTCGATTTCCTACGCCTTCATATACGCCTACGCCGCCGTGGGGCTCGGCTACTTCATGAGAAGGTTTTTAACCACTCTCCGTGAAACGAGATAAAGTTCATCCCTCTAGTCGCTCAGGATGATGACCGGATTCCGTTGATTTTAGATACAAGAGCCAGACTAATCGTTTGACTCATGAAAAAACTGTTTAAAAGAGGAAGCCGAGGTTCAGTCTGCTCACGAGGAACATCAGGTGCGTGAAAAACACGAAGGCCTTAACGGTCTTCCTAACTCGAAGAGTATTCTTCGCGTCGAACTCCGGGTACATGACAGGAAGCTGCTTGAACACCAATAGGCTGAACAGTATGACGGGCACGGGCAGCAGTATGTTGAACCCGAGTTTCAGGGCCGCGTACAAGGAGGCAACCACGATGTAAACCACCGCGGCGCCGAGCATCAGCACCTGTGTCTGCCAGCTCAACTCTGCCGCCAGGCTCCTGATACCATACCTCCGATCCTCTTCGACATCGAATGAGTCGTTTATGCTGGGGTTGACCAGGAACCCGAGGACGCCGAAGCTGAACCCCGCGAAGACCCCCGGCCAGTTTATTCCTCCCGTGACGGCGGTGCTGCCGATGAGGCTGCAAAGGATGAAGCCCGACGCTATCACCAGATCCTTCACGATGAACATCCTCTTGAGCCTCACCTGGGGCATCGAGTATACGAAGAAGATGACGAAGAACGACAGAGCCGAGATGAACGTCTCGACGTTGACGTAGGCCGACGCTAGCAGCCCCAGGACGCCTGTGACGGCCACCAGCTGGTACGCCGTCTCCACCGACGCCCTGCCCGCCACGATGGGCCGATTCTTCTTCACCTCGTTAAGTTCATCCATGCCCCTGTCGATGACATCGTTGTAGATGTACACCGACGTGGCTATCAACATCGAGGAAAACACAGCCATGAAAGTGTTCAACAGCGGCGGAAACCCTCTACCGATGATGAGACAAGACAAGATGGTCATCCACGACCACAGGAATACAGCCTCGGCCCTGCTTGCTATGAGAGCCTTGACCTCCCCAATTTTAGACATACACACTCGATCTATACCGTGAATATAGATCTATAATATCTTTTTCATTACTAAACTTACTTGATTGTAATCTCTACTTGCATCAGAAAAAGTATTTATTTTCATCGATTATATTTTAATTATCTGAGCCACATCTTGCTGACGCAGCAGTTCAATAACGTTGTTTCTATTCATTCTTATTGGTAGCATGATTAGTATGTTTGGCTCGGCATCTTTATTGAATGTGATACTCCCGCCTTCAGAGAGAACTTCATCGACACAGGCGAGTATATCTGGATCGGAGCTTAATTTATCCAACATTTCTCGGTCTTCGGCCACCGACTTTCCCCCAAGTTTAGATACCTTGACATTCACTTTGTCGTCGCCTGACTCAGACACTATCACCAGTCTACCAGAGCCGCCCATCAAGTGGCTCATCTTCTCTATGACGAGTCCCAAGGCCCCCTGGAGCTTAGCGCCGTCGATGTTGGCGGACATGTCGCCCAGGTGCCTAGCCTCTATCAGCAAGTCGCCCTTGTTAAAAGCCTCAATGGTCTTAGATAAGATCTGGACCATGTCTTGTTCACCGGGTTGAAGAAGTAAGCCGTCTGTCCTGCTTAGGAATCCCTCGAGGAAAAACAATGCCTGCTCGAGGGAAGACTCCGTTTTCTCGATTACGTCGTCGAGCTTGTCAGGCTCCCTCTTTATCAGGTCGATACCCCTTTTCGCGTCGTTAATCGGGTCTAATACCTCATTACCCACTAGGTACGCGAGTTGGCCTATGGAGAGTAAGAGGGTGTTGTCTATCCCTGTTTCAACCCCCACCTGCTCCACGGGTTTTGGCTTGCCGGAGCGGGACGTTCTTTTCCTCTCGGTGATGTCTCGCAGGATGGCGATGAACTCTCTTCTGCCCGCCACCTCTATGGAACCAATGTGGGCCTCCCCCCAGCTCAGAGACCCGTCTTTCTTAATCCATTTAAACTCAAAGGGCGGAGGCACGCTCCCCTTTATGACGTTGCTGAATATCCTGAAGTAGCTCGTGAGGTCCGAGTTTGGAAGCGACTTCAGCTTCAGGAAGTTCCGGCCAAGAACCTCTTCTTTCTCGTAGCCCGTGATTTTAAGGAAGGCCGGGTTCAACGACGTTACGACGCCCTTCATGTCGAAGGTAACTATCCCGTCTGGGGCTAAGTCGATGAGGGAGCGGAGCCTTTCCTGTGTCTCCCTCTTCTCGGCTTCAAGCCTCTCTCGCTCCGTTACATCCCTGAGCATACAGAGGACTCCTTTTTTCCCGTGGTACGTGATGGGGCTCGTTGATACCTCAACGGTTATCAGATTGCCCTTCAGAGACTTCAAACAGTACTTGTTAAAACCAGGGGATGATCCCTTCTTCACCGCTTCCTCGTACCTTTTCATCCCCCTTTTCATGTCTTCTCCTACTGCGAACTCGAAAGGGTTCTCGGGTATGCCTCTAAGGTTTTTCAGCCCCAGCATATCCAGGAACGCCTTGTTCGCGAAAACCACCTTGTTCTCAACCATTATGGCTAGTGCGTCTCTGGTCTGCTCTATTACCGCCCTGTACAGGGTGTCCACACGCTTCTTCTCGACCACGTTCCTGATCCTCTTGGCTAGGACCTGGTAGTGGCTCGGATTCATCTCCTTACGCAGGTAGTCGTCGATTCCAACGGAGAAGGCCGCCTCGGCTATCTCCTCGCTTCCCTGCCCCGTGTAGATTATGATGGGGAGATCGAATCTCTCCTTTATCATCTCGGCGAGCTTTATCCCGTTCATCCTGGGCATCAGGTAGTCCGTCACGACGCAGTCGTACCTCCTGAGCTTCAGCTTCTCCCTCACCTGACACGGATCACAGATGCTGTCTATGCTGAACGACTCGTCCATCTCGGGCAGGAAGTACTTGAGGAACTCGCTCTGGTTAACGTCGTCGTCTACATGGAGTATCCTAATTTCATCTGACGGATCTACGATGACGCCTCGGGACACAGTGCTCTTGTGACTGGACAACTCTTATATATAAAGGAATTATTGAGCGAAACTAGCTAGGCTGAATACTAAGTATTTTTCCATCATGTGGCGCAATAACGGGTTGTATATGGAGCCTGCCACGTTTCTCGTCGATACAACTGGCACCGGCCCTATGGATGGTCGAGTGGGTAGAGCCGGGGTACACAGAGCCTTTGATTAGCCCGGCGGCTGAGCGGCAACCGAGGGAGCATGGTCGTCCACGACGTCAAGATCACCGTCGTCAAGAAGCTCTTAAATCCGGAGGTCTTGAGGATGTACGCCCGACGAGGCTCCCAGCCCAGCTGCGAGTCCGTGGAGGTGGGCATGGAGTTCCTGTCCTAGGGCATGGCCATGCCGGAGGGGTTCTGCAGCTGGGCGTGGGCCGACATCCAGAGGGACGTGACCCACCTGGCCATGGGCGGCGAGTTCCCGTGGATGAGGCAGAGGGGCGCCATGATCACGTGCTGCACCACGGCCTCAGGCCGGTCGTGTTCAAGCTGGAGCGTATCTAGAGGCCGGCGGTGAGCTCCTCCAGCGCGGCCTCCAGGCCACGCACCGTGGTGTCGAGGCTCATGGACGCCGTCTTCTTCCCCAGAACCTGCTCGGGGAGGGAGGGCACGTGTATGAATCCCGCGGGCACCTCGACGCCCTTCACCGAAAGGCAGTGCATTACCTCGTAGAAGACCTGGTTGCATCCAAAGGTCCCGGCGCTGTTCGACAGGCTGCAGGGGACCCCAGCCTTCTCCATGGCCTCGAGGAGCCGCCTGTAGGGAAGCCGGGTGAAGTAGGCTGCGGGTC
This sequence comes from uncultured Candidatus Bathyarchaeia archaeon, assembly GCA_964495055.1. Taxonomy (GTDB): domain Archaea; phylum Thermoproteota; class Bathyarchaeia; order TCS64; family TCS64; genus RBG-16-57-9. The sequence continues at coordinate 7,005 of CAZBUI010000028.1, forward strand.
CGCCTTCGACGATGACCCTGTCCTGGGGCTTGTCGCCGCAGTTATACGGAGTCCTGGCGTCCGCAACGTTTATGGCCACCCTCTCCACGTTGATGGTGGCCGCGCCGGACTGGCCCGTGCACACCACCGCGGAGGGGCTGTGGCGCTCAAGGGCCTCCACCAGCCTCTGCCGCACCTCTGCATACCTCAAGGGAATCTCCTCCACCGCGACCCTGTATCCGTTGAAGGTCCGCCCCTCAAGCCGCCTGCAGGCCTCGATGGAAGGATTCACTTTACTACCCCCGAAGGGCTCGAATCCCGTAAGAAGAATTGTGCCTCTCAACTCTATCCCATCTATGTTTACGGGGGAGGGCAAAATACTTTCCCGGCCCACGGCCATTCATACACCATGAAGCTGGATATGAAACCGCGGGGCTTCACGGCGGACGGGTCAGGGGGCCATCTCTACGTCATGGAGAACCAGAAGGGGCTAAGGATCGCTGTGAGCGACTACGGCGGCACCGTCACCAAGAACTACGGCGTCCACCGCCTCCACTGGGGGCGCACAGGCTTGCCAGCGTCCTTCATGGCTTGAAGCACCTTGTCTGCGTTTTCGCTCCTTAAGCCTCACTGCTTTCGGTTATATGAACGTAATTAAACCTTATCGGCGACGAGCCTCGCGTAGCCTCAGGGCTCCTCGGGCTCGTTGGGCGATTGCACCCTGTCCCCCGGCGGCTCCACCGGCCAAAACCTGCTCATCTTGAGGTACTCCTGCTGCCTGTCCCCAGGCCAGTCGTCCATCCTGCTCAGGTTACTGAGGCGGTCGGCGAACTTGACCATCACGGCCTTCCTGGTCTTGAGGTGGGGGAAGTAGTACCCCGTCTCCCGGTCTCCCTGCTGGGTGAGCTCATGCACCAGGTCGGCTATGGGCTTGTTAAACTCCCTTATGAGGTCCTCGTAGGTGGTGTCCGTGTCCTCTATGACGTCGTGGAGTATCCCGGCGCAGAGTATCTCCTCGTCATCAGTGACATCCTTGAGTATGCTGTGGACCTGGACTATGTGGGCGAAGAAGTAGGGTCTCCCCTGGTCGTCCAGCTGGCCCTTATGCTTTTCGCTGGCGAACTCCAGCGCCTTGTCAACCAGTCTCCCCATACGCATCATGAATATACTGTGTGGGCGGGATAATAGTTTTACATGTTTCGGGGGAACATGTATAACATGAACGGCGTCGAGACCATGTACGTGGACCCGGAGAACCGTGTGAAGGTGAGGACCGGGCTCAAGCCGGGGGACCTCGGCTACATCACGTACCTCCACGGCGTCGTCTACCACGAGGAGTATGGCTTGGACACCGCCTTCGAGCCCTACGTGGCGAAGCCCCTAGCAGAGTTCGCGTTGAGCCATGGAAACCCCCGCCAGAGGATATGGGTCGTGGAGCGCGACGGCGTGGTGTGCGGAGCCGCTGCCATAGTGGAGCACAGCCGGGAGGAGGCGCAGCTCAGGTGGCTCATCCTGTCCAGGGACGTCCGCGGGATGGGGCTCGGCCGCCGGCTAGTGGAGTGGGCCCTGGGCTTCTGCAGAGAAAGGGGATACCAGTCGGTTTTCCTCTGGACCTTCAGCGAGCTGGAGGCCGCCGCCCATCTGTACAGGACGCATGGCTTCAATCTCACCGAGGAGAAGACCCACACGATATGGGGCCGAACACTCACCGAGCAGAGGTACGATCTACGCTTGACGTGGTAGCACGAAAGACAGCTAAATGGAGCACAGAATACCCGGCTACCAGCATCTAACCCCGAACATTTAGTGAAAGTTTATTAACGGTGTTTTCGACGGAGAAACTGGTAGCGATGAAGAGCTACATAAAGATACATGGACCGCCCATCGTCGAGGCGCTGGACGTCCTGGAGAAGATAGCCGTGGAGATGCCCGAGGTCTGCATAATGAGCGTAGACTTCGCGGTGGGTCCGCCCATTGGGGCGGAGCCCCTGATGAACTACTTTGGTGGACCGGGTGTCATCTCCGAGGAGAGATGCGGCAACATCATCAGCAAGTCCCGCGAGAGCCTGGGGGAGTACGACTTCTTCTTCGAGTGGTTCAAGAAGCCGACGAAGGAGAACCTCCGCCTGTTGATGGAGAAGATAGACGAGGCCCTGTCAGACGTAGGGGTCAGGTACACCATCACCACTAAATAGAAAAATAATCAACTTTTTCTTTTAATTCGGTAAAACACGTTTCCGCCAAGTTTTTTCGATCATGCCCCAAGGCAGACGCCTCCTCCATGAGGTGTGTAGGGTGAACCTGTTTAGGATGCGCAGCGGTCTTCGTTCTTGTTCTTTTTAATCGCCTGTTAACCTGGGCCGCTTCCCATGCACTGGTTTAACATCAAGCCTTATATCTTTGTGTTCACATGCACATAATAGATATGTGCATAGACACGGAATGAGGAGTGATGTAAAAGATGGGATGGAGAGGAAGAAGAGGAGGACGAACCGGCTTCTGGCCGGTTAGAGGCCCCTACACCTATCTGCCTGCGTGGCCGAGGTGGGGGCGGCTCTACGGCTACGGAAGAGGGCTGGGCTACGGATACTGGAGAGCATCATACGATCCCTGGGTGTGCCAGAGGCTCCCGTGGCTTCCGAGATGGTGGTGGGCCCAAGGGCATCGAGCCCCGTATACAGGCTACGGATACCCCCGCTGGCCCTACCCGGGCTATTCGGCGCCTTACCCCGGGTACTGATGGAGGCTTGAACGAGATGTCGTCCGAGGATGAGACGGATAAGCACACCGTACCAGGGTACCCGTATGGCTACAGGGTTTGGCCGCCAGCTTGGCCGGCTTACGCCGCGCCCTACGGGTATCCTTCAGCGTACCCCGTGGCCCAGACGGTGGAGGCCGAGATCAACATGCTGGAGTCGTACAGGGAGCGGCTTGAGGCCGAGCGGGACGCCATAAGCGAGGAGATCGAGGAAATAGAGGCCCGGATCAAGGAGCTGAACGACCTTATAGAGGCGGGTGAGCCCACATCAGCGGCGCGGTACGCTCTCACGCCTTTCTGGGGCCCGGCCTTCTATGGGCCAGCCGCACCGCGGCAGGAGAGGCAGTCGCTGGAGCGGCGGGCGGAGGCGCTGGAGCGGCAGATAGAAGACATGAGGAAGCGGCTGGAGGAGCTGCAGGGAGGAGGCTAGAGGCTTGAAGGTAGCCGTTTCAGCCACGGAGGGAAGCCCGGAGTCTGCGGTCGATCCACGGTTCGGCAGGTGCCCGTACTACGTCATAATGGACACCGAGACCATGGAGTCCGAGGTCCTGCCCAACACGAGCATGGGCGCCCCCAGCGGGGCCGGCATAGGGGCAGCCCAGGCCGTCGCGGGGAAGGGCGTGGAGGCCGTCTTGACGGGGTCTGTAGGTCCGAACGCGTCGGCGGTTCTCTCCCAGGCCGGCATCAAGGTAGTCACGGGGGTCCAAGGAACCGTGAGGGAGGCCGTGGAGGCTTATAAAGGCGGCGGCCTGGAGACTGCGCCAGCGGCCGGGTACGGGCAGCCCTACGTGGGACGCGCCGCCGGCCGCGGCATGGGCATGGGGCGTGGAATGGGGCGAGGCATGGGCGTGGGGCGGGAAATGGGGATGTACCCATACCAGCCCCAGGCGCCGGCGCAGCCCCCGCCAGCACCCATGACCAGAGAGCAGGAGATCGAGGCGCTGACGGGGCGGATGGAACAGCTGGAGAGCCAGCTCAAAGAGTTGAAGAAGAGGCTTGAGGAGCTGAGTGAATGACGACCCTGCGGCTCGCGCTGCCCACCGAAGGCGACCGCGGGATGAGGGACGCAGTCTCGGACGTGTTCGCGAGGGCCGCCGCCTTCACCCTCGTCGAGGTAGCGGATGGAGAGGTAAAGGAAGTCAGTGTGGAGGAGAACACGGCCTCGTCCTTGAAGCAGGGGGCGGGCCCACTGGTGACGAAGACCCTCAAGGAGAAAGGCGTGGAGGTCGTCGTAGCCGGTGAGCTGGGCTCCGGGGCGAGGACCCTGCTTGAGATGAGCGGGATCAGGGCGGTCAGGGTCGATCCAGGCACCAAGGTCAAGGATGCGCTGGATGAAGCCCTTAAGCAGCTCGTGTTGACCGCCTCTTAAACAAGTGGGCCTCTGCCGGTAGCGGCCCGCAGATGCTGGATGGCCGTCGTCAGGCTTCTTCTTGGCTTGTCTGGTATGCCCTGTCTATGGTCAGCTCAGCGATGTCGGCCGTCAGGTTGCTTATCCTCATGATGTTCTCCCTGATGGTCACTATGTGGGTGAGCATGGGCACGTCGTTGGCGTCCCCGTGGATGGGTAGCGGCGTTATCTCCGAGTAGAGATCCCTGATCCTGTCCTGTGCGTCGATGATGTCGTTGGTCGGCCCAACGTCCATGCGGAGGAAGCAATGAACGGCACGATCATAGGACTCGAAGGCGATGCCGCCGACCTCCGAGAGAACGTCCTTTAGCTTGTCGGGGATTATCTTCTCGGCCCTGTACAGCGCCAGTATGCTGCTCGCTATGTTGGTGACGTGGTCGGCCACCCTCTCTATGCAGTGGACGAGTGTCTGGTAGTCAAGGCAGTCCAGGGGGTTCAGGTCCAGCTGGTTGGATAGGAACGGGTTGCCCACCGCGCTGCGCAGGGTCCTCACGACCAGGTACATCATCTGGTCCACGTCCTCCTCGAGGGAGACCACCGACAGGACCAGGGAGTCGTCCCGGTCCCTGATGGCCTGTATGGTGTCCCTGAGCATGGAGTACGTCATCATGTGCATCCTCTCCACGCAGGAGGGGACGGAGACTTTCGTCTCGTCCACGAGGGTCTCCAGGTCTATCCGGTTGGACTCCGACTCGATGACCATCATGTAGAGCCTTCTTACGATCTCCCGGATGGCCTTCTGCTGACCGACCGTGAATATCTTATCGGATTTTAACGTGACGAGGGCGTAGCCGTCCAGGTATGTGCCGACCAGCTTCCTCACGATGGACTCGTTGTCCTCGTCGGCGTCTATCTCCAGATTGATCTTTTTGACATTGTCTTCGGCCTTGGCGGCGGGCAGGACGACCAGTGACCCGTCCTGCTGGACCCTCACGACGACGGTGTCCCCTTGGTCGAGCTCGCTGTGCCTCAGCCACTCCTTTGGCAGGGTGATCGCCCTCGAGGACTGTCCCAGGGCCAGGATCTTCCTGTGCTCCATGTTTACTTAATCATAACAGATGCATTATATGTTTTATTATGGGTAATAATATAGAGGCACCCACAACAATCGTATATATACATGCCACCATATATCAATAATAATGGTACAATGTATATATCATGCACTCTTTTTTAAATATACCCGAGTAAGAATGAAGCCCAAGTGGTACGAGTTCGGGGAAAAGAGCATCGCAAAAGACGACGAGGTCAAGAAAAACTATGTCGGGAGACTCGACGGCGAATACGGCCACCTCATGCTGTCAGACAAGAAGCTCCTGTTCGTGAAGGAAGAGGGCTTCCTGAGGAAGAAATACGCCGTGACCCTCAACCTGCCCTACGAAAACATCGAGGAGATAAAACAGGAGAACAGGTTCGACCTCAAGATCACTGAGGAGTCCGGAGGCTCATACGATTTCATCACCGACGACATACCGGTTTCCATCGTAGAGGAGAACATACGCGAGCTAATGGAGTATAATTAAACCCGCAAAACCCCCTTTTTTTCTGTAGTCATCCAAGAGTACACGGAATTAAAACAGGTGCTCAGGCTTTAGCTGAATCCTTGTAAATGCAGCGTTTCTATGGTGCATCGTGGCGTTAGACCCCGGAAAACAACTATAAAAACAACCGGTTATGGGTGGACGCCAACCCCGTGATCCACGGCACAAGCTACCATCGACGACCATGTAACTTATCCTCTAGACAAAACCTTCAGCATCCACGCCGGTTCCATGCAGAACGTTTTAATCCAACGGCGCTCCCAGAGGGCGCCACGAAGTTATAGACGTGCCGAAGAGCAAGAAAGAGAAGAAAGAAAACTTGAAGAAACACATGCAGCAGAAGAGGGAAAAGAAGCAGCAGGTCAAGATGAGGAAAAAAGTCTCCCTCCCCGCAGGGTACGGCAAGAAGAAGTGAGCACGAGGCTACTGCTTCCCGATCCAGGTGCACCCTTTTCAGGGTATGAGCAGGTTTTGAGCCAGCACCAGAAGCCAAAGTCGGCTCCATAAGGAGCCGTCTTCTCAGAGTTCCGCTCATCGCAACACCGACGCTGCCGGGAGGCGTTGTATAAGTTTAAGTTAAACAACAAGGTAGGTAGGGTATGAGATACAGCGTAGACAACGCGGGCAGGCTTAGGAAGTTCATAGAGGCTGTGAGAGACAAGCCCATGCCGGCGGGCGCCGCGTCCGTGGACTGGCTGAAGAAAAAAGGGTTCAAGGACAGGCGGGACGCCCAGTTCCTCGACATACTGGAGTTGCTCGACTTCGTGGACGAGGAAGGGAAACCCAACCAGAACTGGGCGGCCTTCCAGGACAGGTCTAAATCGACCAGCGTCATGGCGAGGGTCCTCAGGGAGAGGTACTCCTTCATGTTCCAGAGGTATCCTGACGCGTCCAACCAGTCTGACACCAACCTGCAGAAGGTGTTCATGGATAGAAAGATGGAGAAGGAGCAGTCGGCCCGCGCCGTAAAGACCTTCAAGACGCTGCTCCAGTTCGCCGGTTGGATGTAGGCCCGGGGTAGCCCCTGTTTTTGTGCGGCGTCCAGTGCGTAGATTTTTTCGAGTAAAGTCGTATGTGGACTGGGGGGGATTTGAACCCCCGACCTCCTGGTTGCAAACCAGGCGTTCATACCCCTGAACTACCAGCCCTCAACCACCAACCTCCTCTGATTAATTTTAATCTATTGGAACGCCTATTAAGCCGCAGCCACATGAAGATAGCCATGCGCCCCGTGAAGGCAGTGATATTCGACCTGGACGGGACCCTCATGGAGAGCAGCATAGACTACGAGGAGATGGGCAGCCGCATCAAGGGACTCTTGGTCTCCATGGGGCTACCCGAGCCCCTAGAGGACCGGCTGAAGGTGTACAGGGTAATCAGGGGCGGGACCGCGGCCCTCCTTGAGTACGGGCTGCCCGAGGAGGGCCTGGAGGCGACCATGACGGAGATGGAGGCGATTATGAACGCCGTCGAGCTCGAGGGCCTCGAAGCCATCACGTTGAAGCCCCACGCCAAGGAGGCCATTGAGGCGCTCCACGGAATGGGCCTCCGCCTCGGAGTCGCCACGAGGAGCCACAGGGTGTACGCGCTGCGGAGCCTAGAGAGGCACGGCCTTCTGCGCTTCTTCCACCGTGTCGTGGCGCGGGACGACGTTCCTTACCCCAAGCCGGACCCCCGGCACCTACTGTACACCATAGGGCTCCTCGGCGTGGAGCCCGGGGACACGTTGTTCATAGGGGACACGACAACGGACCTCCAGACGGCTGACGCGGCCGGCGTGGAGTTCGTGGGCTACTGGAGGGACGACGCATGGGCCCAGCGGCTCATGGACGAGGGGTGCACCAATATAGTCAAAGACTTAGGGGAGCTGCCTAGGCTGGTGAAGGGCGGAGCCTAGGGAGCGTATATCTTCTCCCGGGCCGCCGGGAGCTCCCCGATGCTCTGGATGGCGGCCGTCGCCTCCCCGCAGCGATGCCGCTTCCCAGCCTCACGAGGTCGGGGGCCTGGACCAGGGTGTTCCAGTTGTCGAGGCAGACGGCGTCTATCATCTCGCCTGTCTCGACGCGACCCTGGGGCCCAGCAACACCCAGAGCCAGTCCACGAACTCCCTGAGGTTCTTGGTCTGTATATACACCTCGCCTGGTCCCCCGATGTTGGTGACCAAGCCCTCGCCGCTGAGTATGGTCTCCTTCCAGCTGCCGAACTTGCGCACCTCGTACTCGCAGGTGTCGCTGAACGCCACCAGGTGGAAGTTGTCCACCACCATCTGCTCGCCGCTGGCCAGCTCGTGCCTGTCTATGGCGCCGAAGGTGTTGATGAACAGGTCGCCGTCGCCGCTGGTCTTCACCATGAAGAGGCCCTGCCCGAAGAGGCCGCGGCTGAACCCCTCCCACCGGACGTCCAAGTCCACCTCCTGGGTGGAGGCCAGGTACGCCGACTTCTGTATTATCCACCCCTTGCCGGGCTTCACCCCCATCTTGGTGACGTCCCCTATGGGCGCCGCGGCGAGGGCTAGCTTCCCGGCGCCGCCCATCGCGGTGAAGTCGGTGACGAAGAGGCTCTGGCCCCCCAGTATGCTGGTCTTGAGGGTGCCGAAGATGCTCCGCTCCCTCCTCCTGGTCTGGACGTCTATGTTGGGCGTCATGTAGGTGAGGGCCCCCGCCTCCCCGGTGATCCTCTCGCCGGCCTCAAGCTCAACCTCCAGCAGGCTGTAGGACGGCCTGTACTTAATCTCGTAACGCATGAAAAAGTAAAATAGACGATTTCTTTTAATGTTTCCTCTGATGATTCTTCACTTCTGTTCTCTAGCCTCCACTACTTTATTTTTAGATACCTCTCATGGAGGCCATAGGCATGGCCAAGCGCACCCTCTACGAGTATCTGCCTGTTCTCCTG
>CAZBUI010000029.1:0-15483 GCA_964495055.1 uncultured Candidatus Bathyarchaeia archaeon
TGAACCCGCTTCTGGCGAGTATCCTGATGGCCGACTGCGCCCCCGGGCCGGGGGTCTTGCTGCCTATGCCGCCCGGCGCCCTCACCTTGATGTGGATGGCGTTTACGCCCTTGTCCCGGGCGATGTCGGTGATCTGCTGAGCCGCCTTCATGGCGGCGTAGGGGCTTGGTTTAAGCCTGTCCGCCTTCACGAACATGCCGCCGCTGGCGATGCCGAGGGTCTCGGCGCCGGTCAGGTCGGTCATGTGTATGATTGTGTTGTTGAAGCTGCTGAATATGCGGATTATCGCCCATCTCTCTCCTTCACTCATCCCTCATTCACTCCTCCGCTAACGCCTCCTCGACCTCCAGCGCCCGCCTCAACGGGTGTTCGGGGTCGTGGTAGGGGCTGGACAACGCATAGTCAAGGGTCTCCTCGTCGTCGATCTTGACCTGGTAGCTGGGAGAAGTCACCTTCCTCTCGTTGATGGCTATATGTCCGTGGGTTATGAGCTGCCGCGCCTGGAAAAGACTTGAGGCCATGCCTCTCCTGAATATGTATGTCTGGAGCCGCCTCTCCAGCAGGTCTTCGACGCCCAGGGTTAAAACGTCCTCTAGGCGGCCGTTCTCCATGACCAGCCCACGCTTGTAGAGCTTGTTTATCATCTCCCTCTCCCTTCTCTCACGCTCAGCGGCCCCCAAGCTGAGGAGGTCCCTGGCTCTGCCTCGCATATGGGAAAGGTCGGTGTGGGCCTTCCACAGCTCCCGCTTGTTTCTGAGACCGTACACGCCTATGGTGCGCAGCTCCTCTTCTAGGGCGGCTGCGTCGTATGGTCGCTTGGGGGTGTTGTACGTCTTATGCTTCTTCTTGGGGTCTCCCATCTACCATACCTACCTCTGCTGCTCTCTCTGCTGCTGCCTCACCCTGCTGCGGCTGACTCCTACGCTGCGGCCCTTCCTGGCCGTGGTCTTGGTGCGCTGCCCGCGCACCTTCAACCCCTGGGCGTGGCGTTCACCTTTCCAGCTCCTCGTCTCCTTCATCAGGTCTATGTCGTCCTTGACGCTGAGGTCTAGGTCGGATGCCAGGAGGTGCAGGTCGTCCCCCGTCATGGGGTCCTTGCGCCTGTTAAGCATCCATTTCGGCAGGCTGATGGTCTCCGGGTCGCTGATGGCTTCCTCCAGCCTCCTAACGTCTGCGTCACCCAGGCTGCCGAGTCTCTCGGTCGCGTCAAGCCCCAACTGCTTTACGATTGCTCGAGCGATTCGTATGCCCACCCCTTTGACCTCGGTTAGGGCATAGGGCACCATCTTAGTACCGTCTATGTTGGTGCCGTGGAGCCTGACTATGTAGTTGAATTCTCTGGACACTCTGAGATCTCCCTGTCGGTGTAACAGGGCTATGTCGATACATCTTATTAAAAGATTATGTTAAACCCGGGCGGGACGTTCACGGGGTTTTAGGTCAAAACGCGTTAGTTCAGGTCGATGCTGCCGATGGACGTATCCGCCGATATGGTTATCTGTATCTCCCTAGCGTCGTAGCCCACCGTTTCCCCTTTCTTCTCCCGCGCCTTGTCCACATCGTAGCCCATGTTGGGCAGATTGACATTGATTGACCCTACGCTCGTATCCAGATCTACGCTGTACCCGATGTCTGCGTCCGTGGGCAGGGTAAGGTCTATGGAGCCGTTGGTGGTGCTGAACTGGTGTTCGCCTGACGACGCCCCGAGGGTCATCTCTATTTCCCCGTTGGTGGTGCTGAAGCTCGTGTAAGACGCGGTGACTCTCCCCGTTATCGCCCCGTTGGTGGTTTCAGCGTTTATAACTGAGGTAACAATGTCAATGAGAGACACACCGCCGTTGGTGGTGTCTACGAACAGTTCTTGGAGCGACACCTCGTGAACGGTTATCGCGCCGTTCGTGGTATGAAGGCGTATCTCGTAGGCCACCGCCGTTGGGACATATGCCTCGACGGTTACGGCATACTTCCTCCACTCGGACGAGTCTATGGGAAATCCCAGCGACACACTCTGCGTCGCCCCAGACACGGAGTCTCCTAGGCTGTGCATGAACCTGTCCAGGTTAGCCTCGGCTTCAGCCGTAGTGTCGCCCCTGGCCTTGACCTCGACATCGAACGTGACGTGGTCGCCGGCCCAAGATGAGACCTCGATCCCGCCGTTCACGCTGTCGATCATCAAATCGACGCTCTCCGCCGTGACGGGGACATCAAGCGTGAACGACCGCGCCGCCCTGTAGGTCCCAAACTCTACCTCGCTGAACTCGTCGGTTATCTCGGTAATGATCCCGAATCCCTGGGTGATGAATAGGGCTAGGAACAGGCCACCGATTAGTCCGCCGAACAGCCCCTGTATGGGTGATCTGCGGCGGCCCCGGGAAAGCAGGGCGTTCATTATGATGCCGGCCCCCGCCAGTATGAGGAGGTAGCCGATCATGTCCACGCTGGCCGTTATGTACCGGAATATATACCATCCGGCGCCGAGGCCCAGGAGGAAGCCCCCGAAGCCCATTCCCTGGTCGCTCATCTGTCTCACTTATGGTTCTGATGGGTGCCTAGAATATATTCTATCTTGAGGTGAGGAGCCAGAGCATCTGCGTGAAGGGGGTTTAGGAGATAACGTCCTCTGGCCCTCAAACTCTGTTCAATTCAATGAATATTTTGTTTTAATGTAACCTGAAAGAGGTGGGGGTGGTTACTCGTTTATCACTGGCTTGCCGTAGGTGAGCAGCGTGATGGTGCTCTTCACGTGATCAAGACGCCGGACGCTGTTGAAAACGATCTCCTTGACACGGTCCATGGATTCGGCCTCCATCTCTATGAGGAGGTCATAGATGCCGTAGAGACTGTATATGTTGGTGATCTCCTTGACGCCCTTGAGGGCGTCGATAATAGATGCTTCCTGCCCGAGCTCGGCGTTCAGAAGAACATAGGCCTTCATCTTAACCATGAAACCAGTGCTAACACATAGTATATCTATTTTTTGAAAAAAATAGTTAGAACTCACCCTTGACCAGGTAGAAGAAGAGACCGGAGAGCACGGCGAACAGAACGAACACCTGGAAGGCGACCCTGTAGCTTCCGGTGACGTCGAACATGTAGCCCGCGAACATGGGGCCCACCACGTTGCCGATCATGCGGAAGGGGGCCATGGCGCCTGAGATGGTCGCGAAGCGTTCACGGCCGAACAGCTCGCCCCTGAAGGCCATGAGAAGGGGGATGGCGCCGCCGTAGGCCAAGCCGTAGATCACCAGGAATGCGTAGACGTGGACTATGTTCGAGGCGTATGCGAATATGAGGACGCCTAGGGCTTGAAGCAGCATGACGGTCGTCAACAGCAACCGCTTGTTGAAAAAGTCGCCCAGGGTGCCGAATATGACTCGGCCGGGGATGCTTATGAGTATCATGAGCCCCAAGATGTTGGCCGCCGTCTCCTCCGCGATGCCTATGGCGATGAGGTGAGGTATCTGGTGGAGGACAAGGGAGCCGAGGAGGAAGGTCCTGAAGGACTCGGCGAGGAGAAGCCTGACGAATATAGGTGACTTCAAGGCGTCCCTCACGGACGCGTTTTTCTCAGGGGCCACGTGCCCAGACGCCTCGAGCACCGGTGAGTCGGGGCTGTGGGCGTCGCCGTCTGGTAGCAACCCCAGATCCTCTGGCTTGTTGCGGAACACGAGTGTGAAGGGGAGGCCGGCGACCCAGAAGACGATGCCGCAGTAGATGGCGGTCGTCCTCCATCCGTTGACCGATATGGACTTCGCCAGAAGGGGCACGATGAGGGCGCCCCCGATGCCCGCGGCGATGGCGTAGACGCCCATGGCCCTGCTGCGCATCCTCTTGAACCAATGGGTGATCATGCTGGTCATGGCGTGGGTGAACCCAGTGTTGTAGCCAACGCTGAGAAGGCCGCCGTAGACGAGGTAGAGCATCAGTACGCTGTCCACGTAGACCATGGCTATGAATCCGAGGCCCGTCATGATTATCCCGAGGGCTAGAAGCCTGCGGGCACCGTACCTGTCTACTAGATAGCCCACCACGGGGCCTTCTATGCCGCCTTCCAGCCGGGAGAGGCTGACGGCTCCAGAAGTCACAGCGCTACTCCACCCGAACTCCCTCTGTATCGGGGTGTAGAACACGCTGAACCCGTAGAAGTATATCCCTGACGCCATGCCGTGCAGCATGAAGGTGCCGAGGAGTATCCAGTACCCGTAGAATACGTCGTTAAGCCTTTCCCTCAGCCCCAAATCGACGCCTCCCGTTAATCCCTATCACGGTATCCACCAGCTATATAGAGTTAACCGGTTTGACCGGCCAGAGTCCTGAGCCAGCTACCCAGCGACTCGACTTCCTCCAAGGAGAGCCTCGTAACCCGTCCTCCAAGGGCGCCGGCGGGGAGCATCGACTCGGCGATCAACGACGACGCCTGCCTCTTGGTGTCACATATTCCGGCCCGTATCAGCGCCTCCCTCAAGGCGTTCTTGGAGAGCTTGTCGCCCTGCCTGAAAACCTGCTTCAGCGCCTCATCCGCCGCCGTGGATGAATCCGCTGGGACGAGGGACATTATGCATGTATCGGTCCTCGGCTCCGGCAGGTACGCGGACCCGGGCACCTCCACGTGGACCCTCACGTCGTAGAAAAGCTGCGCCTGATAGGAGAGCTTAGAATACCCCGGGGTTCCCGCCTCAGCTTCAAGTATATAGGCGAAGCCCCTCGGCACGATCAGGGCCGCCGACTCCACCTCCATCCTGAACAATCTCTGGAGGAAAGCCTCACATATCATGTAGGGAAGGTTCGAGACCACCCTGTCGCAGCGAGGCAGCCTCACGTGCAGGGCGTCACCGAGGACGACGCCGAACCCAGGGCGGCTTCCGAAGCGCTCCCTGAGGATGGGAAGGTACTTGGGGTTCTTCTCGACGCAGACGACGGTCTCCGTGCGCCGAAGCAGGCCCTCTGTTATGTTCCCGACGCCGGGGCCCACCTCGAGGACCGTGTCGCCGCCGGCCGCCCCGGATGAGTCTATGAGTCTGGCTATGACTTCCTCGTCCACGAGCTGCTGCTCGTCCAGTGAAGGGTCCAGCTCGACGCCGTGTCTCGATAAAAACTCCTGGGTCCTCTCTTTGAGCATCGCTGACGCCTATAGGAGATAGCGGGGCTCCCCCTTGATGGACTCGATGAGCTTCTCCGCCGCCTCGACCTCCTCGTCCGCTCCGTCTACGAGTATCCTGACGGAGCCTTCTGCACCCGCTACGCCCCCCGCAGAGTACAGGTAGGCGTCCACCCCAGCCAGCAAGGCCATGGCCTCTATCTCCGTGACTATAGTGCCTACTACAGGCCACAATCGGGGCCCCTCGTAGTCCTCCTCTGAAGCGAGGAAGTGGAGCTCGTTGATGTCCTCGTAGGTCAGCTTCTCGAGGCCGACGGGGATCACCAGCTGTATCTGTTTGCCTATGATGTGGCCGATGGTGTTGCCTATGGTGGAGCCGTCCAATCCGCCTATGAGTATGCCCGCCACGTAGTCGTCGTAATTCAGGGCGTTGGCTCCCTTGATGTAAACGTCGCCCTTCTTCATGTCCCGGACCGCGTTGACCCTGTCGTACTTGGGCTCCACCTTGCCGTCTACGAAGACGGCGTCGGGTATCTTCTCGCCCTGGGGCTCGGGGCTCCTCTCGGGCTCGTCCGGCGTCGTTATGCCGCTCCTGTAGCGGCGTTTATCTATATTCCTGCCCCAGAGCTCCTCCAGGACGTAGGCGTTGGTGGTGCCGGTGGCGACGACGACGGTGCCCGTCTTCATGGCTCGCTGCACCTCTGGGAGGGCGACCACGGCCTTGGCTATTAGTCTCTTGGACTCGGCTACTGTTAACACGAACTGCCGTTTCATGTTTCTCTTAGGTGCGCGGGGGGTAATTAAGGTGAATCATAAACCGGATAAGAGCCATGGTTGTATGGTTAAGCGATGTTTGAGGACGCCCTCAGGCGCGTCGAGGGGAACCTAGGCGGCATGTGGAGGGGCTTGGAGGACCCGGCGGCTGTCCAAGAGACTCTGTACGAGTCTCTGCTGGACGACTACATGGAGACCGAGTACTGCCAACTGCACGAAGCGCTCCCGGTGGCCGGGTACAGCGACCTAGAGCCTTGGATCGAGCGCGTGATGGAGGGAGACAGCGCCGCGCTTCTCGCCGAAGAGCCCATCACCTGGGCCATGACTAGGGGGACCACGGGGGAAAGCAAGATGATCCCGGTGACGCCCCGGCACCTAGACCACCTCGTTAGAGGCGGCTCTAGGGCGGTGCTTAACCACGCGATGGCGGGGGGAGGACTTAGGTCCCTCGCCGGCGGCGTGCTGAACCTCCAGTTTCCCAGCAACATGCGGACGATGACCGTGGGGGGAGAGGAGAAGATTTACGGTCATAGCTCGGGCACCTATGCGAGGCTTAACCCAATGATGGCGGGGCTGAGACTCGTTCCCCGGCAGGAGGAAATCGACGCCCTGGACTCGGACCTATCCGAGGAGGGCTGGGAGACTAGGTTCGAGTGCATCTACCAGAGGGCCAAGGACGCCGACGTGGTGACGGTCATGGGCGTCGCTCCTGTCCAGACGGGTTTCGCCCGATATCTTGAGAGGCGGCACAGAGTCCAGCCCCGGGACCTCTGGAGCCTGAACGTGATCTTCAGCACCAGCGTCCCCAAGATCCAGACCAGGTACGCTCCCTGGCTGAGGCGGCTCTACGGCGACTGCCCCGTGGTGGAGATGTATACCGCCACGGAGGGGGCCTTCGGCCAGCAGATAGACGCCTTCCCCTACTGGGTGCCCAATTACGACCTCTACTACTTCGAGGTGAGAACCAGACAGGGCGTTAAGATGCTGTACGAGATGAGCCGCGGCGAGTGGGGGCGGCTGATAGTCTCGACCCCTCTGTTCCCGAGGTACGAGATTGGGGACCTCGTCGAGGCTATGGGTAAGAACTATTTCAGGGTGTTCGGAAGGGATCGGCCTCTCACGGTGCTGGAGCACGTTCTCTACAGGGCGGTCTTCGGCTGGGCTCTAGGGTAGGGGGTTCCTAGACCGATCCATGAAGGCTCTAGCGACTATTATCAACCCGAGGGCGATCAGCAGTACAGGCCACCATTGATCTAGGTCGAAGGCTATGCCTGCGCCTATGAGGGCGACGAAGCCGCCTCCCACCACGTAGCCGAAGCCGTGATCGAAGACCCCTGACTGGCTGTACGCCCACAGGCCCCTGAAGATAATGATGAGTCCGAGGCCCAGCAGGAAGACACCGCCGAAGTCGGTCCACGCCAGCAGGCCGGCGTTCTGGAGGAGCAGGCTCAGGCCGAGCCAGGCCACCACCATGCCGCCCATCATGGCGGCCTTCTCGTCTTGTTCCTCGTGTTTCTCGTCTTTCTCATCCTTCTCGTCGCGTCTGCTGACCCGCCTTATGGGCCTTCTTTTCAGCGGGTAGTTGCAGTTTGGACAGTACTCTTCGTCCTCGCTGGTCTCTTGGCCACACTTTGGACAGAACGGCATGTGTTTTAACCTATTTAGATTGATTCGCATGGGTTGTTTATTAAGGGTTACCAGAATGTGCCTCGTCCGTGGCTTTTACTAGGCTGTAGAGGCCGGCGCCCATGAACATGAACACGGAGACCGTGAGCCATCCGAGGCGGTAGCTCAGGGTGTAGTCCCTTACGAAGCCGAGGGTGTAGGGGAGCACCAGAGCGCCGAGGGAGGCGAAGGTGTTGTGAACCCCCGATATGCTGCCAGCCGCGTCTGTGCCGAACACTTCGGGTATGATGGTGAACGCGGGGCTCCTTACGAAGTTGATGAACCAGCCGATCACGAGGACGGCGAGGTACACCCATAACCCGGTTGGCGTCCCTGCGAAGAGCAGCACGTCGAGGCCCAGAAGAGCGAAGCTGGCCATCAGGGTGTTCTTCTTACCGAACCTGTCGGAGACTACGCCGCCAATCGGGTTTGAAATCATTCCAGCTAGGTTGAACAGGGATATGGCGCCGCTAGTCGCCACGACGCTGAGTCCATGCTCCTCCTTGAGTACCAGTGGCAGCCAAGCTATGTACGTGTAGTAGCTGCCGAGCCTGATGAACTGGGTTAACGCAAGCAGCCAGAAGCTTCCCTCCCTGAAGGGCAGGTTTGAGAGGTTTAGCCTACCGTTATCGGCGTCGTCATTGTCTCTGAGGAGAAGCCACACAGCAGTCCCGGCGACTACGCCTATGGCCCCGGCGGATCTTATTGTCAGTCTCCACCCGGCTTCCATGCTCACAAGCGGAACCACCCAAGAAGCCGCGACGAGCCCCGCGCTGCCCCCTATGTTCAGCACCCCCAGAGCCGTTCCCCGTTCATCCGACTCGAACCAAGCCGAGACGAGTCTTACGCTGGGCACGAATATTCCTGCGCCGAGTAAGCCGGAGAGGAACCTTGAGGCCATGGCGAAGCCGAAGGCTTTGCTGAACCCGAAAAAAATGGTGGACGTGGAGACCCCGAGGACGCTTAGGGTGATAGTCGGTCTGCTTCCCCTGCTGTCAGCGAGCATGCCCCAAGGTATCTGGCCAAGCATGTAACCCACGAAGTAGGCTGACATCAGCGCCCCAGACTGGGTGTAGCTGAGCCTCATCTCGGACTTTATGGTCTCCAGCACGTTGCTGTACGCGCTGTTCATCACGCTGAGGGTCGAGAGGGCGATGAAGCCTCCGACGATTATCCTCCTGTGCCTGAACACCCCGGCTCCGGTCAACCACGTATCCTCCAACCCCGTCGCTTAGATGACGGGCGACGCCATTACCCCATCGAATAAGGAGGCTGCTGTATAAACTTGATTATAAAATATGGAAAGAAAAAGGGGTGGACTTAGAGAGTCAGTCTGCCTGTCTCGTCCGCCTTTAGGAGGTTCTCCCAGTTGGCGGTGGTGGTCTCCTGGATGTCGGCGATCTCTTCCTCGGTCATGTGGCGGAACCTCGCCTGTGGGCTGAGGTACTCCGTCACCGGCTTCAGCTCCTTGGGCTTGTAGTTCAGCTTGAACTTCTTCCCGTCCAAGATCTCGTACAGAGGCCAGATGCCGCTCTGCACGCTGGCTCGGGCGACCTCGATGGTCTTAGCGGGGTCGAACCTCCAGCCAACCGGGCAGGGGGTCTGGACGATGAGCATCCTGAATCCCTTGATGGTCTTCATGTAGTTGACCTTGGCTATGAGGTCCTCGGGGAAGCCTACGCTTGCGGTGCCCACGAAGGGCACGTAGTGGGCCGCGAAGATGAACGGGATGTTCTTCTTTGGCCTCGGCTTGCCCCTGCTCTTGGGCCCCACCGGGTTGGTGCTGGTCCTGGCGTACTTGGGGGTGGCTCCGCTGCGCTGGTTGCCCGTGTTCATGTATGCCTCGTTGTCCTTGGTGATGACTATTATGTTCTCGTTACGCTCCGCGGCCGCGCTGAGCCCCTGCATGCCTATGTCGTATGTGCCTCCGTCGCCGTAGAACCCGACGGCCAGAACGTCTTCGCGGCCGATGGCTTTCAGCCCACGCGCCGTTCCTGTCAGCTGGGCTCCGCCGCCCTCGAAAACCGTGCCGACCCTAGGGGTCTGCGTTACCGAGTCTGGGCAACAAGGTATTCCGTGCCTGATGACGTTGGGGCCGAGCGCCTTGAACGATAGCCTCGCGGCTAGAGCCGCTCCGCATCCTTGGCACGCGCTTCCCGGGGTTATGGTTATGTCAGTTAGGGGGATCTGTGCCCTCGTTATTCTTTCACTCATTCTTCATCTCTCCTTCATAGTACCTCTTAAACCCATGTCACCTGCTCAACTTTGCCTCCCTTGGCGGCCTTAAGGATCTTGTCCCCGATCATCTCGAAGTCGTGTACACGGACCTCTTTGCCGCCTAGTCCGGAGTGGAACTGTAGCGTCACGGGTTTTTCCTCTAGATCGTATAGCGAGGCTCTCAGCTTGCCGAAAACCGGGCCGCCCTTGCCTGGACAGATGCTTCTATCCACCACGGCGAAGCCGTCGAGCTTCTTGGCCCACTCCTGGAAGTCCTTTACCGGGAAGGGTATGTAACTCCTCAGCTTGATGAGGCCGACCTTCTTGCCTTCTGCCTGCATCTTGTCTACCGCCGCCTTGCATGTGCCCGCGATGGTGCCCATCGCGATGATGGCGCATTCGGCGTCCTCCATCTTGTATAGCTCGATCATGCCATTGCCGTATCTTCGGCCGAATGTCTTCTCGAAGCTGTCCATAGTCTCCTTGAGGACATCCTCTATCTTTAGGACCGCCTCGTGATGAATCTTCCATGGCATCTGGGGGTCTCCGCCGCCCCAGCCCCTGCTGAATGTCTCGGGGTCAACCTCGTCGGGGAGTATGCTCGGTATAGCCTTGTTCGGTGGCAACCATTTATCGACTTCTTCTTGGGCAGGGATCTCGACGGGTTCAGCTGTGTAGCTCAACACGTATCCGTCGTAGCCGACGGCGATGGGTATCCTGATCCTCGGGTCCTCGGCGACTTTATAGGCCATTAGCAGGCTGTCCAATATCTCCTGAGCGTGCTCGACGTACTGGTGGCCCCAGCCAGCCCACTGCTGGCTCATGAGGTCGCTGTGGTCAGGCTGCATGCCCTTGGTGTTCCTGTGGACGATGGCCATGACAACAGGTAGCCTGGCGCTTCCAGTTCGCACCATAGGGTGGTGCATGTATAGCAGCCCGGGTCCACTGGTGCACGTGAACGTTCTGGCGCCGACCTTTGACGCGGACTGCACTACCACCTGGCTGGTGAGCTCGCCTTCGACGTTGACGAAGTCGAAGTCCCACTCGCCTGCGGCGTACATCTCGCTCAGGTACTGGGTGATCGTCGTCTGGGGTGTGATCGGGAAAGCGCTGGCCACCTGAACCTTGGCTAGCTTCACAGCCGTGGCGGCGGCCTTGTTTCCTACCATTACTTCGTATGACATCTTTCTATTCCTCCACTCTCACCATCTCTATCGCGTCCACTGGGCACTCGTTGGCGCAGACGCCACATCCCTTACATGCCTCGTACCTTATCCAAGGCTTGTTCTTCTCCTCGTCCCACTGTATGGCGGTCTCGGGGCAGAATATCCAGCAGGTCTTGCAGCCGATACACTTTTCCTCGTCGATCTCGGGCGTGAACACGCGCCAGCTGGAGACGTCCTTGAGGACTCCGTAGCCGCCTACGTGGATGTCTACCTTCTGCTCGGGGGCGTCCTTTACCACCGCCTGGATGGGTCCCTTTACCTCGTTGTAGCTCCTCTTGACGGCGGCTATGTTCATGTCGCCCAGCCTGCCAGGGAAGTACTTCTTGATTGCCTTCTCTATAGACTCCGTTTTAAGCAGCCCCGTGATCTTTGCGAAGGCTCCGAGTATCGCCGTGTTGGTGATGGGTCTGCCCAGCGTCTCGAGGGCGATCGTCGTGGCGTCCACCGTGGCAACCTTGAAGTCTCCCCCAAGCTTGACCTCCTCGGGGGGGTAAGCCGTGTTCAGCAGAACCAGGCCGCCGGGCTTGAGGTTGTCGACGACCGCCTGCTCTTTGGCGATGAGGGGGTCGAGTACGACGCTGATGTCCGGGTTGTGGACGAGCTCCCTCTCCCTGACGCGCTTGTCGTCGATCCTGACGAAGGCAGTCAGCGGCGCCCCTCGCCTCTCCGTGCCGTACATGGGGATCGCCTGAGAGTACTTGCCTTCCTCATAGGCAGCAGTGGCGATGATCCTCGAAGCGGTCACCGCGCCTTGGCCGCCTCTGCCGTGTAACCTTATTTCGATCAATTTGTTCCCTCTACGTGAATCGTTACTCTAACCCATATCAATTATTAAGAATAACGATTTCACATTAAACGATTAACGCAGGCATTTAAAGTGTTCTAAGATCGTCGCGGGAGCGTCAGATAATCTATTTAGAGGATATTGATTAACCTCGTCTCGGGTTGTCAGTGTATTTAAGCCCTTATAAAGGAAGGCCCTTCTTAAACCGGATTTTATGGGTTAATCCGAATCCTCTTTAAGATGTTTTATCTCTTAAATCTGCGATACATTTAGGTTGGCTGTCTAACCTTTTTATTACGCGGCATACTAAATTGTAGAGCTAGTCATGATGGCTGAACGGGAACAGGGCTTCCGCAAGATGCTTGAGAAGAGCATCGTCGAGAACATCAAGATCGAGCACCGGGTGGTGCTCAAGGGGCAGTACCGGAAAGCCTACGACCTGCTGCGTGACAGCCTGGACACCGGGATAACTCCGTGCCTCGTGGGTCCCCCCGGCGTCGGCAAGAGCCTCATAGCACGGAAGGTGGCGGAGGACACGGAGCGCAGCTTCCACGAGGTCTTCTTCGACGAGAACGTCACCCCCAGCAGGCTCATAGGGGCCTTTGACCCGGCGCTGGTCGTGAGGAACGGCCGGAACATAAGCAGCTTCGAGCCGGGGCCCCTCATAAGGGCCATGGTGGAGGGCGGCCTCTTCGTCGCCCAAGAGCTCAACAGGGCCACGGAGTTCTGCCAGAACAGCCTCATCAGCCCCCTAGAAGAGCGGCACTACCATCTGTTCCCCCTTGGCATGGTGAAGGCCCACGAGAACTTCGCGTTCGTGGCCACCCAGAACCCCATAGAGACCGCCGGCACCTACAGGCTCAGCAAGGTCCTCGTGGACAGGATCGGCTGCTGGATCAGGCTCGGATACCCGACCAGGGAAACCGAGATGGAGATAATCATGGAGAACACTCCCGCGTTCAGCCTCCCCACCAGCGCCCTGGAGAAGATATACGACATCGTGGACGAGACGAGGCACACGCCGTCCCTGGAGATCCCGGCCTCGCCCCGTTCAGGGATATTCCTTACGAGGCTCGTTAACCGCTACCTAGAGAGGTTCGAGAGCGAGGACGCCGCCATCAGGTTCTTCGCGCCGGCGGTGCTCGGCAAGGAGATACGTGTCAGGGACGAGGACAAGACGGTGGCCATGGTCGTCGACGACATAATTGAGAGGAGACTCGCGTAGGTGTCCGACGACGCGTACATGAGGTATCCCTTCAGGTACGCACACTACTTCATACCCGAGTTCATCACCCGACTGCGTCTGAGCCAGGACTGCGACGCTAAGCCCAGTCCCCGGCAGGGAATAAACATGGGGAGGCTGCTACTACCGCCGTATCTGAGGCAGGGCTACCTAGGGTTCAACGACCTCCTGAACGCGGCGGTGGTGACGTCCCACGTGGAATGTCAGCAAACCGCGGAGAAGTTAGCTGCGGAGATACTTGTAAACCTTGAGCACGAGAAGCAGGAGCCCGATATCGACTTCACTGGCGAGGATTTCATGAGCCTCCTCTCCAGGAAGATGCAGGAGGAGGTTTACGTGACGCCCCACGGCATAGGGCAGGAGAACGACTTCGCCGCCGCCCACAACAGCACCGTTGACCAGTTCGACAGCTTCCAGAATAAGCCGGACATAGGCGTCGGGCCGGGCGAGGACGAGATCGTCAAGGCCGGCGTGAAGGCCATGAAGAAGACCAATAGCGAGGAGACCCGCAGGATACTGGCGGAGCTGCTGAAGGAGAAATTGCTGAAGCTGGGTCGGGAGTTCGAGAGGAAAGAGGACTGGGGAAGAAACAGAAGAATCACCCCGTTCCAGCAGGGAGAGGACCCCGACCTTATCGACGAGGAGAGGAGCCTTGAGAACATCCTAGACCTAGGGCGCAACGTGGAGGAGATAAGGTACGACGACTTCATGATGAGGCAACCCGACAGGCAGAAACGGACCATCGTCTACATCCTCGACATCAGCAACACGATGTTCTACGACCTTGAGGGGATAAACAGCATAAGCTACAGCGTCCTAAGCATGGTACCGCTGATGTGGGGTCTCCGCCGGGAGAAGTATGGGCTCTGCCTCTACGAGTCCAACAGCCACATAGTGAAGGACCTCTACGAGGAACTCAACGTGACCCCGGTGCTTGAGGATCTCATAGAGATGGTCACTATGTCTACCACGGAGATGGAGAAGCGGTTCAGCGGAGGCCTCTCTAAGGCGACGTGGGGAGGCACGGTTCCCGGGAAGAGCCTCCAGTGGGCGTACGAGCAGATCACCGACATAGGCGACCGTAGCGACAGGGTAGTTTTCATATTCAGCGATTTTGTTCTCACCCAACCCGGGGAGCTGACGGAGGAGAACGAGGAGAACTACCACATCCTTGAGAGGATGGTGAATCTAGGTGTACAGGTCTGTGCATGCGTCTCGCCGCTGGCCCGTAAATCGATCTTCCGGCCCTACACCAAGGAGTCGCTGAAGAGGATGAAGGATATTGGGATCCAGGAGCTGGAGACGTATAAGCCAAGCGTCTTCCTCGATGAGGCCCAGAGATTCATAGAAGAAGGGTAGCCCTTCTCCAGTTGATTTTCTTTTGTTGTCTTCATTTCTTGAGAGTTTTTGTAGTGTTTCCCGCTTTTTTTTGCTTTGTTTCTCTCATATTAAATAAATAACTATTCATAAAAATTAATTAAAAACGAGTGCCTCTCACGTTGCACGGATAACCAAACGAAAACTCTACTGATTTGATGATAAATGTCTGTCATGGCTTCTAGGTTAGACATACGAGGCCGCCGAACTGGGTCACCCGTGCGCCGGCTGCTGTGTTGGCTGGGATGATCTTGTTTTGAATCTTCCTGTTTGCCACGATCTGGAGAAGCCTGTGGGTTCTTCTCCTGTATCTCTTGTGAAACTGGTCTGTGACCAGCAGGTACTCGGCGTAGCCGCCGCCATATATGTGTGCCTCAACCTCATCAAGGCTGAACAGCAGGGTGTCTATTCCATCGGGGTCGTTAAGCCGCTCCTCTAGGACTTTCATGACGTTCACTAGGTCTTTTGTGGACGCCGTTGAAAGCTTCTCCTTGAAGCTGTTCGTCTTGACGATGCCGTGGACTTGGAGTTCATTCATCGCGGCCATGGGGACGTGCTCGAAGGTGGCCTTGTTAAGGTCCCATCCCTTTAGGAGCCAGCTGTGGTGCTTCTCAACGTGGCCCATGAACCCGGAGTAGTTTTCATCGTCTGACGACGCGACGAGCACAGTCTTCACTCCCTGCTTGATCTTCGGCCTTAGAGCGTCTACTATGGACTCGTATACCTCGTAGGGTGATTCCTCGGTTAATCTCTGCCCGGGCTTCACGGACTCGCTGTAGATGTTCCAGACGGCCGCCTCACGGCCTCTGATGCCTATCATCACCGCGGTGGGGTATCCTCGCCGTTGTCTTCGTCTGGGCACAGGATTGAAGACGATCGGCGTGTTTAAAGCGTTGAGGTTTCTTGGCTGATTCTCTCGGGGAGGGTCATGAGGTAGCCGAGGGGGAGGATGATGAGGGACGCGGCTACGCGCAGGGTGTACATGGTCGGGGTTCGAAGATCGTCGGGCGGCTTAAAAACGATGCGAGATAGAATAAAGCTGCCCATACCATTAAGAAATATATTACAGAGGATTCGGATTAACCCATAAAATCCGGTT
>CAZBUI010000030.1:0-15356 GCA_964495055.1 uncultured Candidatus Bathyarchaeia archaeon
GATCGCGTCGGCGTTCCGCGCCGAAGCCAGGTTCATGAAGCCCTCGGCTCTGCCCTCGCTGCTCCCCTCCACTATGGGCGGCACCTCCACCAGCTGGAACTGGACGTCCTCGAAAGGCAGCATCCCCGGCGTCGGCCACGTGGTGCCCCACGGCCAGCTCGTCACCTCAACCGTGCTGTTGGTCACCGCCTGCAGCAGGCTGCTCCGCCCAGCGTTGGGAGGCCCCACCACCGCCACCTGGGCCGCGCCCTGCTTCTGCACATAGTAGCTGGGGCCGCCCCCCCTCTTGGCCTGCTTCTTCTCCTCAATCTCGTCCCTGAGCTGCGCCATCTGGCGCTTGACGTGCCTCAGAAGCTTCTCCGTGCCCTTGTGCTTCGGGACCAGGGACACGAACTCCCCCATGAGCCGTAGCCTGTCCTCCGGGCTACGGGTCAACGTGACCTCATTCCACTTGGCTTTGGCATCATGCGGCAGGTTAGCGGGCAACGGAGCACACCCCCAGACATACTAGAAGATAACACGTTAAAAACAGTGAGCCCGCCCAACGGACGAGCCTACATGATCTTAAGTAATCGTGTAGCCTTCAAATCCATGTGACACGAGATGGTTAAACCATTCATCATAGGAACCAGGAACGCCGGCCAGTTCCTCTACGCCGGCGCCGAGGTGCTCCGCGGAGGAGGCAGCGCCCTCGACGCCGTCGAGGCGTCCACTCGGCTCGTGGAGAGCAACCCAGACGACACCTCGGTGGGCCTCAGCGGCATACCCAACCTCCTCGGCGTCCAGGAGATGGACGCCAGCATAATGTGCGGACGCACCCTCAGGGCGGGCGCCGTGGGCGCCGTCAAGGGCTTCCTCCACCCCATAAGCATCGCCCGTAGGGTGCTGGAGGAGGCGCCCCACGTCATGCTGGCGGCCGAGGGCGCCGAGTTCTTCGCCCGGGCCATGGGCATGGAGGAGGGCGACCTCGCCACCGAGAAGAGCAGAGGCGTCTACGAGACCTTCAAGAGGGACGCCTTCGAGCACGAGGACATCGACGAGAGTCAGCGCTGGATCGTGGACTACGCCAGGAGCCAGAACATGAAGGAGTGGTACGGCAGGCTGAAAGACCACTACCACGGCACCGTCAACGTGCTGGCCATGGACGCCGCCGGCGACACAGCGTCGGCCGTCAGCACAAGCGGCACCGCCCTCAAGTTCCCCGGTCGCCTCGGAGACAGCCCCATAATAGGCGCAGGCAACTACTGCGATAACAGGTACGGCGCCGCCTGCTGCACCGGCCGAGGCGAGCTCGCCATCAGGAACAGCACCGCCCGCACCATAGTCCACTACATGGAGGACGGCCTCACCGCTAGGGAGGCCGCGTTCCGCGCCATGAAGGACATCCACGCATTGAAGAGCTTCGGCGGCATGAACTGCCTGGTCCTCGACAGGGCGGGGAACACCGTGAGCGCCACCACCCGGACGGACCGGGAGAGCGTCCACTGGTACATGGCCCCCGATATGAAGGAGCCCGAGCTCCGCAAGGGCATCAACGTAAGGCCATAGGCGATTATGGTGGCGGCTCCCTACGACTTCAGACGCATCACGTCGGGCGTCTACGGCAACCGGAGACAGGTGGAGGGAGAGATGGTGGCCATCCTCCACGTAAGCTTCCAGGACCGCGGCCTTCGCCTCATAGAGACCAGGAGCCGCGCCGTCAGGCTCCACGAGATACACGAGCTCATGATCACAGACTAGGACACCCAGCCCGGCGGCGCAGCCCACAGGGTCTGCGCCCTGGCTTTCTTCGAGGTCACCCAGCCCGGCCTCATCGTCGCCGGCGACACTGTGACCGTGGGTGCCAACACGCTCGGCACCTTGGCCGGCTATGACGAGACCCACATGCCCAACCATATGAACGTGGTGGTGAAGGCGCCATGCCTCGACGAGCCAAGGATCAGGGTCGGGGACAGGATCAGGTTCAAGGCCGCCTAGCCCTTATCCGGGCCCCCCAGCCCGTAGACGCCCCCAACGTCCTCGCGTACACGGCAGTCGCCGAAGCACATCCTGAGGCTGCTGGGGAGCGCCGTGAAACCGCTACGCTCAAGCACGGCGACGCTGGACCGGTTGTCCTCGGGGCACCCCACCCAGACGGATTCCCCCACCCGCATGTTCATAACGGACCGTAGCAACGCCTCCGCCGCCTCCACACACCCCGGCCGGCATATCCACGGCCCCACCCTGACACCGTCCGAGCCATCCCTCGCCAGGATGTACCCCATCAACGTGTCACCCTCCCATATAACGAAGCAGAGGCCAGGATACGCGGCGTAGACCCACCTGAGCAGGCGCCCCCGCCCCGCCCTGAAAAAAGCAATATCCAACTCCTCCACCGCGTCCAGGTCGCGTCCCCGCATATGCTCAACGCCCGCGACGCGGCTCCTGAACGCCTTCCCGACGTACCGGAGGCTCCAGTACTCCTCCCTGAAGCCCAGCCGCCTGTACAACGGTATGACCCTCTGGACGGAGTCCAGCCTGATGGACCGGACGCCCCGGCCCAGCAAGTGATCCATGGCCCTCCTCATGAGGGCCTCGCCGACACCCCTCCCACGCGCCCCCGGAGCCACCACAAGGCTGCCTATCCAAGCCACCTCGCCGTACTCGACGGTGACGACCACGCCGACGTCCACCCCGCCCACCGTGGCCTTGAACATGCCGCCCGGGCTGAACTCGAGCTTCCGCCGGTAGTCTACCTCGGTGAGGCCCCATCCTACCGTCTCGATGAGGCCGAGGAAGAACTCCTGGTCGTCCAGCGTCAATGTGTGGAAAGTGACCATACGTGATGTTTGGGTGCACATGCATTAAAGGCTGTCACCCGCTCGGGCGGTAGTATTGACTATCGTTTATCCGAAGTGATAGTATTGACGATCGCCTGACATCTAATAGAGGCGGTGTAGACTAACTCCCAGAATACGAAGGGGTAGTTAATACTACCGTCTTAAGCACCTGTCGCAGGGAGCGATCGTATATACTACCCCTATTATTTATTGATGGGCGGAAGTCAATGCTACCGGCTTCGTCATCAAAACGATAGTCAATACTACCGCTTGGGCAGTGTGACAAGCTCCCCCCTAAAGACCGCCACATCCGCGCCATAATGTGAGGCCAGCCTCGCGACGGCGGCTGCCCCCCGGCGCCCTGCCACCACCACGCTGTACTGTAAGCTTATACAGCCTGCCAGCTCCTTAAGCCTCCGCAGGTTCACCCAGAACCTGGGGCTGGGCTTGAAGTCTCTGAAGTCGTAGACCACGATCCAGGTGCCCTCCTCGTCTGTGGAGGGTTCCTCGTCTAGGATCCGTTGGGCGAGGCTGGTCTGGTTCAAAGCCCGTCAAGAGGGGGTAGTATTGACTGCCGCCTAAAACCGCTCCGTGAACAATAAACTCGGGGCACGGGTACAGCGCAGGCCCTACCCCTCCATCTGGTCGAGGGCGTAGCCGAGGAGCCCCGCGAAATACGCCTCCGAGAGAGGGGGCCCCCGCCGACGCCGGGGCATCCGCCGTCCACGCCTATGACGCAGACGTCTCCTTGGCGGTCCACGTAGAACGGGTACATGCGGCAGAGGAGGGGGCGCGTCTCGTAGACCCTGCAGCCTTCTTCGCCGAGGAAGACGCATCTCCCGTCCCGCTTTTTCGTGACGGCGACGAACCTGTCCCCGTCGATGGGCGTGTAGAAGCCCTGTTCTCCCGCCGCCTTCAAGCGTTCGAGGTCTTTCTCTAGGAGCATCACCCTGCGGTCCCGGCCTTCGACGTCCATGCAGCAACGTCCGCAACGGATGCACCTCCAGCTGAGTCCCGCCGGGTAGTAGAACTCAACCTCGGCGCCCCTGTGGCTGAGGGTGCTTCGGAGGTGGCTGGGCTCTTCCATCTCTTAGCCTCGGGCCAGCATGACGGTCTTCTCGGCTAGCACCTGGAGGGGGTCTATCACGGGTGCCGTCAGGTCGCCGTCGTGGAGCACGAGGCTGACCTCGGTGCAGCCACATATTATGGCCTCGGCTCCGGCGTCGATGAGCTCGTGGGCGGCCGTGTGTAGGAGCCTGCCGCCGGTCTTCAGGCCCCCCCGTTTGATGTGCTTGTAGATGGCGTCCATGACTTGTTTCTGGGTCTCCTCTGTGGGTGCTATGATTTCTATGCCTTGGTCGCCGTAGCTTTCTTGGTAGAGGCGGCTGGCAAGGGTGCCGTCTGTGGCCAGAAGCCCCGCCCTGTGTACGTCTGGGTGGCTGCGTCTGGTCTCCTCGGCGCTGAGCCTGATCATGTGGAGCACCGGCACCTCGAGGCCCTCCTGGAGCTGGCTGTGGAAGTAGTGGGCGGTGTTGCACGGCATTATTATGAAGTCGGCTCCCGCTCTCTGGAGGTTGCGGCCAGTCTCCAGCATCATGGGCAGGGGGCTGGGGCCTGTGCCCAGTATGGCGGGGGTGCGGTCGGGTATCTTGGCATTGCTGTCTATGATGACTCTATAGTGGTCCTGGTCTTTCTCGACGGGGGTGGCCCTTATGATCCTCATGTATAGGTCGGCGGTGGCCTCGGGGCCCATGCCGCCCAGGATGCCGATGATCTTCTCACCCATCTTCCTCAGAGATATCGGGGCGGTACTACGATTTAGGGGTTATCCGGATCGCGTCCCTCCGGAGTCTTCAGATGTTCACCGTCTTGTAGGGCCCCATGGAGCGGCCCGTTAACACGTCGTAGAGGTGCGCCTGGCCGAGGTTCACCGCCTGGTTCGCCGCGAGCATGTTGACGACGAGGTGCGCCCACTCGAACCTGCTCTCCGGGTCGAAGACGTCCTCCTCGTACGCCTTTACCGCCAACGCGCTGAGCCGGTTCAGGACCCTGCACCTGCCCTGCGTCCAGTGGGCGTCCGTCTCTCCCCGCATTATCCAGCCATGGCATCCCCGGAAGTCCACGTCGTCGTCTGGCGGATCGATCTTGTAGGACGCCACCTCCAGTTCCTTCATGCATGTGGCTATCTCGTCTGTGACGCCAGTCTCGTTTTCGGGGCTCCTCAGCACCCTGAGGCTGGTGGTGGTGAATATCTGGGGGTGCCATGCCTTGACCGTGTAATGGGGGAGCATGGCCTCGGGGAGGCTGGTCGCGTGGTTGAACAGATGGGCGGTGGCCTTCCTCCATCTATCCGGCTCGACGGTGTAGGCGACGACCGTCCAGTTGTCCCCCGGGTGGTGTCTAGGCTCATGGTTTATCCTTAGGGGTTCAGGTCAAAAAGGCTGCGATGGCTTCAGGCTGGTACTTGTTCATTTTCCCGTTCTTCCTGATGGTGGTCGAGTTTCACTGTATTCAGGGTCACCGGGCCGGGGCCGTCGCCGACGGTTCTCCCGTCCACGGTGGTCACCAGCCTTATCTCTGCTCCTGTGCCGAGGATGAATGCCTCGTCGGCCGTCTACAGGTCCTACGCCGTGATGTCGAGTTCACGTGCCTCGACGCCGTTCATGGGGAGGAGGCGCAGCGGCAGGTTCCTTGTGATTCTACCCAGTGCGCTGGTCGCGGGGGTGTGTACGCGACGCCGTTTTTGGCTGTCATGAGGTTGGCGAGACTGGCCTCGGCCCTGTGTTCCCTGGGGTCCAGCATCATGGCGTACTGGGCGCCCGCCGCCTCCGCTTTGGAGAGCATCAGGTCCAGGCGGCTACCGGTTTTTATCTGGGCGGGATGCTGTCGGGCGCCGCCCGGCGGAGGCTACCCACGACGTTTAGCCTAGAGCCAACGCCTGACCCTGCGTCTGTACTCATGGTAGGCGTCGCCGAACACGTTGGCGCAGGCCTCCTCCTCGTGGGGGATGAAAAGCAGCTCCATGAGGGCCACGTACGCCGCGGGGAAGACGAAGGTCACGACGGTCCCGTGGACCACGGCTACACCGAGGAGGACCGAGGCCATGCCGAGGTACATGGGGTGGCGGCTCAACGCGAAGGGCCCCGAGACGATCAGCGTAGACGGCTCCAGGTATGGCTTCACCGTGGTCCCGTGCCTCTTGAACAGGGCGTCGGTCCACAGGTTCATGGCCGCGCCGAAAGCGATGAAAAGGTACCCGGTGTAGGTGGCTGGAGGGTGCAGCACCTTGGCTATGGGGTAGACGAAATGCAGTGCTATGCTCGACGCCATCAAGGCCACGAAATAGTTGGTGGGCATTATGGCTTGAAGCCGCTCCTTGAATGCCCTTGGATCATCTGGGGGATTGTCCTCATGACTTGGCTTATGATCTTTCCCATGCATCTTAGTTCTGATCTAGACTGAGCCTGATCAACCGATATAGCCGTTCTGGATAACGCTGATCACATACTGGTAACTGCTTGCGTTCAGACCGTTATTTGATAGCGGAGCCCCAGCCTGTGGGGAGGGGGACTATAGGGGTTGCCCCGTGAACGCCTCGTACGCCTCCAGCACGGACGCGGCCTCCAAGACATTTACGGGGTAGCCGTTTTCACTGAGGTACTCCTCAAGAGTCTTGGTCACCATCTCGTAGGTGGTGATGGTGAGTCTGCCTCTCTGGGTGGTCTTGGGCTCGTACATCGTGACGGTGCCCTGTCCGGTGGGGACGACGACGGTCTCGGCTCCCTCCTCGGCGGCCGCCAGCGCCTTGTAGGGTACGCCGCCGACCCTTCCGATGGAGCCGTCGCTGTTTATGGTGCCGGTGATGTAGACGCCGGGCTTGACCTCGACGCGCCGTATGGCGGCGAGGAGCGCCACGGTTATGGCGGCTCCGGCGCTGGGCCCGTCAACGGCGTCCACGGTCACGTCGGAGGTGATGGTGAGTATGATGTCGGTGCTGGCGAAGGAGGCGCCTGTGAGGGCCTCGACGACCGCGGCGGCGGTCCTGACGCTGGTCTGGATGTCCATGCCGTTGAGGACCTCGGTGTTGACGAGGACCCTGCCTTGCCCCTCCATGAGCTCGACGTCGGCGCGGAGCACATGCCCCTGGTAGCTGGTCTGGAAGAGGGTTTGGGTGGTCTGAACCGCCAGTATGGGGATGCTGGCCTCCCCGATGATGCCGGAAGCGTTGCCCCGGCTCGTAGCCGCCGTGGCGTATTGGTTGGCGAGCTCCTTATAGTAATTGAGTTGGCTGGTGGACATGTTGAGCCTCTGCTCTAGCTGCACCGTTCTCTCGGCCAGCTGGTTGAGGGTGGACACGTACTCCTCTGCCTCGTTGCTTATCCTCTGGTTTAGGTTATACATGTAGCCGCACGCAGAGGCCAGCGCTATGTTGAGTATGATGCTGAGCGCCAGAAGCCGTCTGCCTCCGACGGCCTTGGCCGTTTCAGTGTGTGCTTCCTCTTCCATGGTCATGGTTTACGCCTCGGAGAAAAATTATGTCATCCTTTTTACGGGTTTCTCAAGATTAAGCCCAGATCAAACCCGGATCAGAGGTCATTCCTCTCTAGTCCGTTTATCTGGGGTTTGTTCCGTGTTGGACGACGGCTGGGCGTGCTCTGCCTCTTTTCGGCACATCTTATAGGCTGGCTCGTGGATATGCTCTTAATGGGTTGTGAGCCGCGTCGGCCTGCTTCTGCCCAGTAGCAACACCACCATGGAGCCTGACCTCTACAAGATGGCGCCTAGGGGAGTTACAGTCCACACTGCCCGCATGCTCCTCCGCGCCGTGACCGTCGAGGGCCTGGCGGAGATGGCGGGCGAGGCAGAGGGGCGGCGCGGCTTCTGAAGACCGCCGGCGTTGACATGCTCGCCTATGGCTGCACCAGCTACAGCCTCATAGGGGGCGCCGATTGGGAGGAGAGCCTCAAGACAAGGCTCGAGGAGGCCGCCGGTGTGCCGGTCGTAACCACGGCTGGCGCCGTGGCGGAAGGCTTGAGGAGGCTGGGCGCTGAGAGGGTCTCCGTGTTCACGCCCTACGAGGACGCGGTGAACGAGGCCGAGAGGGGCTTCTTGGAGGCCCAGGGCTTCAGAGTGGACGCAATCAGGGGTCTCGGCTTCACGGACAACCAAGCGATCGGAAGGGTCTCCGCGGAGAGGCTCGAAGCCTCCATCGATCCCGCCCCGGGCTCAGACGCGGTCTTTGTCAGCTGCACCAGCCTTCCAGTCATCCACCTCATCGAGGGGCTGGAGGAAAGGCATGGGTTGCCCTTCGTCACCAGCAACCAGGCCACCATGTGGGCTGTCCTCTGGCTGCTCGGAGGGGGTGGAGGGCTACGACGTCCTCTTAAGAGAACACGTGTCACGGTGAAGCCCCCGCACTAAGGTTCACGGGTCTAGGGCCTCTAGGGCTGGAGCGAAAACGTGTGATAGCCCCAACCGGTGAACTAAAGCATGGACGAACTGCCGGTTCTTCACTCCTTTCCGTCGCCCACGAGCCGCCTGTGTGGCCTCGCTTGGGTGGACGGCTGCCTCTGGTACAGCGACGGAGAAGAGTCCACCCTCTACAAGCTGGGCCCCGTAAACGGTGAGACGCCCGCCGTACACAGGACAACTCGCGTGAACGCCGGCCTTTCGTGCGACGGCGGCTGATCGTGGAGGTGGACCCGGGGACGGGCTTTGAGCTGGCCCGGCACCTGCTGGAGGGTAAGCCACATGAGGGTCACGTGGGACGGCGGCCGCGTCTGGCACAACGACTATTCTGGTAGAAAGATATTTAAGGTGAAGCCGCCGCGCTAGGAGACCAGATTCTCAGCCCACGCGGCAGCCCTTTCAAGCTCCCCCTCCTTCAACGGGCCCTCCGTCCCCAGCACGAAGAAGCCAGCGGGCTCGCCGAAAGGCTCCCCGCCTTTCTTGGACAGGCTGTCGAGGATTGGCTTGGCGGCGTACCCGAAGACGCCGACCATGAACCTCAGCATGGGGTTGCCCGTGTCCTCCTTGGCGATCCGGGTGTCGAAGGAGGCCACCTTGACGCCTTTCAAACCGCCTGGGGGTATCTCTCTCAGAAATCTTTTTATGCCATCTGACGGCCTGAAGGCCCGGGTCGGGGAGCCGACCACTAGGGTGTCCAGCTCTTGTAGCCCCTCGATGTCGACTTCCCCTCGGCGCTTCACATCGGCGTCGCCCAGCGCATCCCCGATGGCGTGGGCCACCTTCTCGGTGTTCCCGAAGTACGAGTCATAGACTACTAGAATCTTCATGTAACGTAGACTCCCGGAAGGTGGGAGTTAAAGGCTTTCCAAAGACTCGAGGTGGGCCGGACCGGACTTGAACCGGCGACCTCCGCCTCGTAAAGGCGGCGTCCTGACCAGGCTGGACGACCGGCCCACACCACAAGTAGGGGCATGCACGAAACTTAAAACTGTTTCACATCAGCCTTCGAGCAGGGCCGTCATCTCTTGGTGAAGGCTCCAAAGCCGCTCTATCGAAGGGTGGGCCCTCCCCATCTTCTTGGCGAAGTCCTCCACCGTGACGCTGATGTCCACCTCGCACCTGCCCGCGATGAGCTTGTCCGCGTAGCAGACTATCTTCTCCTCCAGGGTCTCTGGGACGTAGACTCCCTCGGGCAGCCCTAGGGCGCGGGCCTCGTCCCAGGGTATGCCCGCCCCTACGTGCCTTTCCACTATGCGCGCCACGGGTTCCACGACGCCCAGCCTCCTGACGATCTCGCCGCCCACAGCACCGTGGTCGGTGCCATGGGTCTCGCTGCGGCCGATGTCATGCAGCAAGGCTCCGATCTCCACGAGCCTCATGTCCACGTCGTAGCCCTTCTCCTTGAGCTGCTGCGCCAACCTAACCGCTATCTTGGAGACGTTGAGGCAGTGGTCTATGACGTGGTCGGGGCACCCGACCCTGTGGAGAAGGTCGACGGCCTCCTCCCTGCTGGGGACGCTCAGGTCTCCAACTCCTCCTTGATCTCGGCGATCTTCTTCTCCAGGAACTCTATTACCGGCGTGTTGTCCACCCTGTGCAGCGGCTGCTCGCAGTAGGGGCAGTGGAACACGGTCTCCATGGCCTCCTCGAACGTGGTATTGGGGCACTGGGGGTTCCCACAGTGGTAGAACTCGTGGGTGCTCTCGTACTCGAGCCTAGTCTCCAGCTTCCGGAGAATCTTCTGCTTGGTGCTGTGCACGTACGCCTCGACGAGCTCGGGCTGGAGACTCCACTGGAATATGAACCACCCCGTCTCCTTGTCCCTGAAACGCCTGTTGGTGACGAGGCTGTGGTTGTAGAACCTGTAGAGGAGCTTCCTCACGTCGTTTATCTGGATCCCTGTGATCTCCGCCAGCTCCTCCACGGTTATGTTCTCCTTCTCGTTGAGGACCTCGATGATCCGGACCCCGTCGTCGCCGCCGAGGACCTTCGCTATGTTGAACAGTGTCTCCTCGTTCACGGTGTAGATGGACGCCATGGCTTCTCCTAACCTATACACTATGCCCTGTCGCGGTGTTTAATCTTTGCTGAGCGTCTGGACGTCTTTTCCGCGGCCCTGGGGCTTGATGCTGAGGCGGGCGCCCTTGTGGCTTTTCTCCAGCTCCCTGCCCTCGAACAGCATGTGCAGGAAGACCGCCAGTGCGCTCACCTCGCTGTGGGGCTGGCTCGTCACCGAGACGTTCCAGGTCGCCAGGTCGTATAGTTCTCGGGGCACCTTGGGGCCTCCCACAGCCACGAGCTTGGGCTCTGGGCTGGCCCTGATCTCGTTGATGACCTGCTGAACCGGCAGCCCGTACATGGTGAGGTGCACCACCTCTCCGCGCCAATCCTTGACCGTCCGCCGCCAACTCTCCGTGTAGCGCACCGTGAACCCGCCGCCCCAGTCCTCGACAAGCTCGGCAAGGGTCTCCTCTAGCCTCGGGTCTTTGACGCCCGAGTATACGGCGTCTCTCGCCCCGAAGGCGCGGGCGGCCAGGAGCACGTGGGTGCTCAGGCGTTTATCCCTCTGGGGGCGGTGGCCCAGCCGGAGCACCGTCACGGTCATACCGGTATACTTCGCGGCCCAGTCTATTAATCTGATTGGATGGTGCCCTTTTTATTCGCGGGGCCCTAGTTCAGTGGGATCGGTTTGGCTGGAGGCGAGGAGATACCCGCGACGCCGCTCATGCTCCGGAGGAGGCTGCTGGGGTACCTGACGCCCGCGTTCAACCTGCCCCTGTTCGGCTGGAACCTGTACCAGTTGCTCGTCAAGGTGCAGGCTGGGGCGGTGGACGTCAACTCGGGGGCCTTCCTGGAGGAGCTGTTGATAACGCTCAGCTCCCTCTTCCTCGCCGTGTTCATCCCCCGCTTCTTCCCGGTCTACCAGAGCGCCTACAGGCTTGAGGACGAGGGGCTGAGCCTTTCACGGTTCCTCCGGGGAAGGAAGCTACTGCCCTACGGGGAGATCGACAGGGCCGAGGTCTACCTCAGGCCGGACGAGAAGATAAGCGACGACGCCAAGAAGTACGCCGTGGACGCCTCCGCCAGCTACAGGAAGTCGGGGTTCAAGTTCAAGGACTGGACCAACTCCGAGGACAAGATAGTGAACCTCTTCGTCGGCCTCGACATATACATGATAAGCCCGGAGAAGCCCAAGACCCTCCTCAGGGACCTCAAGCGGCGCAACAGGAGGTTCACCGCCAAGATCGTGGAGCTTACGAGCCGGGGCAAGAGAATACAGGAGCTGGGGTTACGCCCTTGATGCCCAGCCCCGAGATGAGGCCAGTTTTCGCCTCCACGGTGCTGAAGGTACACCCCGAGGACTATCTGGTTGTTAGCATAGACAGGGCGGAGGAGGTCGCCCGCGTCGCCTTCAAGGACCTGGAGCCGTGGAGCTCCGTCACCTACGACCATATGGAGGTCTCCGCGGTCCTCAGCGAGTCTGTGTGGGAGGGGCTCAGGGACGGGTTCACGGCCTACAGGGTGGAGGGCCCCTATACGTTGATCACGTTCGACATTGTGCTGGACCTGTCGCTGGTTGGTTTCCTCAGCGTGGTTTCGTCTGTGCTGGCGGATGAGGGGGTGAGCATATACGCCTTCTCCACGTACCTGAGGGATCATATTCTGGTGAGGAAGGCGGACGCCGGGCGGGCGGTTGCGGCGCTTGAGGGGCTCATAGACAGGTGCAGGGATTACTAGTTTATTGGTAACAACCTGTATTTTTGTGGACTGCCCCGTATAACTGGGAACATATATGCATACACACATACAGTCCAAGACCCTGGCCTTCGCCGCCACCATGGCGGCCCTCGGGAACGCCCTCAGCTTCCTCTCCATCCAGTTGACGCCGCTGGTCCCCAGCATACCGCTGGGCCCCGTGACGGTGTCCCTCGCGCTGGACCTGAGCCACCTCTCCACGTTCATCGCGGCGCTATTCGGCGGCCCCGTCGTGGGCGGCCTAACCGGGCTCCTCTCGGGGCTGGTGGCGGCGTTCGAGTTTGGCTTCAGCAAAGGAAACCTCGTTACGGGCATCGGCCTCCCCCTGGGCAAGGCCATGACGGGTGTCGCCGCCGGCTACGTCTTCAGGCGGCTGTACGCTGAGGGAGGCTCGTTGCGGATGGTGGCGTCCACGGTCGTGGCTTACGTGCCGGAGGCCCTGCTCACGCTGGTCTTGTTCAGGTACGTGTTGCCGAGGGTCGCGGGGCTACCCGCCGGCATTGCAACCGCCGTTGCTATCCAGATAGTGGTGAAGGCTTTCTTCGAGATGATTCTACTGGGGCTGGTCATGGTGGGGCTCACCGGTAACGCCGTGTTCGACGACCTAGCCCGAAGGTACTTCGCCTAAAAGGGTATATGCCTCTCTCAGCCCCCGTGACCCGTTGCCGCTACTTCTGTTTGCCTCGTTTCTGGGTCATTATCTTAACTATGTCGCGGTGCCTCAGGGTATAGTCCTTGGGCAGCCTGAGCCCAGTACGGGCGTCTATGGCCAGGATGTAGTTCTCCGCGAGGCGCGTGTGAACCGTCTCCGCGAGGTCGAGGGGCGTGGCGTCGTCGGGCATGAGGTGGACGTCGGGGAGCACGTTGCCGTGGCCGTCGCTGTACTTGTCCTCGTCGCTCACGGGGTACACCATGTTTCGGCGGAGGAGCTTGAAGGCCACGGTGTTCAGCGCCTGCTGGATGCCGGTGCGCATGTACTTGTACATGACCCGCTGCTCGATGTACTCTATCGCCTTCCTCTGCTCCAGGGTGAGCCTGTCCTCGTCCACGATGGTGAACTTCTCCTGGCCGGGTGCGTACTTTATTAGACCGCTCTGGTCCGCGCGGCGGAGGGCGAGCTCGGCCTCGGCGCTGCACGCAGCCACTAGGCCCTCGCTGTGGTAGTCGATGAGCTTCTCCAAGTTGTCCTCGGCGGTAGGCAGGTCCATCTTGTTGGCGATGAGCAGCGTAGGCTTCACAATGGGGAGGAGGCTGCCGCTGAACGCCAGCGTCTCCTCGGGCGTCCACCCGTTGAACGGCTTGTCCGTCAACTCGGCGTCCACGAGAGCGCGGGCGACGTCGGGGACCTTGGTCTTTATCCCGGTGAGCGCCTTGGTGAGGCCCTCCTCCAGGCTGGACCTCTGGGCCTCGCGCTCTATCTGCTGCCTGTTCCTGTCCACTATGTGGCTTATCCAGAGCTCCATCTCCATCTCGATGTCCATGAAGTCCTGGACGGGGTTGCCGCTGCCCGGCCTGCTGATGTTCCCCCCCTCGTCCACGCTGCCCGACGCGTCCACAACATGAATGAGAGCGTCGGCCTGGCCTATGGCCGAGAGGAACCTGCTGCCGAGGCCGCGGCCCCTCCACGCGTCCTTGAGGAGTCCGGGTACGTCGATGATCCTTATGGGGATGTAGCGCCAGCCTTCTATGCACGCGCTGTTGCTGGGGTTGTCCTCTACGTCGAGCTCCCTGCAGACGCATGTGTCGCACACGTAGGCTGTGCCGGCTCTGGGCTCCTTGGTGGTGAAGGGGTAGTTGCTTATCTCGGCGTTGAGGAGGGTGGCCGCGTTGAAGAGCGTGGTCTTGCCCACGTTGGTCTTGCCGACGATGGCGAAGGTTAGCATGTTAACCCTCACTCATGGATCGGTAAGCATCCAATATGAGGGCATCGATTCAGGAGGGTAAGCTGAAATCTATTCGAGGATCGCGTTCAAAAATTCCCACTAAAAACGGCACCAATATTTTATGTCAGGTAAAGATAATAAAACGATTACGTAAATTTGTAACGGAAATGGTTGGCGAATACAGGCGGCTGGTAGCCCTAGCGACTGTGTTTCTGGTGGTGGTTGTCTTGGTGTCCCTCGCCCACCAAGTTTTGTTCAGCCCTGAAACGGTGTTCAGAAGGGAGATGGGCCACCTGAGGGATCAGGGGGTGCCTGTGGAGCGGGTGTACCGTGACGACGATTTCGGGTGCCTCGTCGTGGAGTTCATGGACATGGAGGACGAGTACGTCCAGCCTGTGAGGGAGATCGTGGGGTACGGCCAGCCGGTCCTGTTCAGGGAGCTCGAGACGCCCGAGGTTCATGTCGGCGAGCCGCCGTCTACGCCCCTGGAGGTATGCCGGGCTTACAACGCGCTGGAGGAGGGCCTGGACCATCGAGTGATCAAGGAACCGGACTTCGTTGGAGGGCTGCTGCGCCTGACGTTCATGGATGAATTGACCGAGAACGAGGTGGAGACGGTGACCGGGCTGGTGGGCGGCGGCGTCGCCGTCGAACTCCACGAGTGGGGGTGGAAGGACCGGATACTCGTTGGCGAGCCCACGTTCGAGACCGAGAGGCTGGAGGCTGCGCTGTCTAGGCTCGAGGGGTTGCCAGAGTCTATAAGGGACGCGATGTGGGGGAACCCCAGCGTCGACGAGAGGATGGGGATGCTGCGGATCGATCTGTACAGGCTCAGACGCTACTCTGGGGTCATCGACGCGGTGAGGGACGCCGTCGGCGGGGACACTCCTGTCGTGTTCTTCCTTTACCAGCACGAGCCGTACGAGGCGGAGACGTTCACATCGCCCGTCGAGGTGGTCGAGGACTATGTAGGTTTGCTGAACTTCACGGACGTGGGGTACGAGATTCTCAGCTGGACGGAGGAGACCATCTGGTCGTGTGAGAAGGCGGTGGCGTCCATACACTTCGTGGTAGACGGGGAGCATGTCCAGTTCGAGGAGCTGAGGCTGGAGATGCGTAACGGCACCTGGGAGGGGGGAGGCAGAGGCAGGTGGGGCACGCGTTCCCCATCCAGCGACGTAGAGATCGTCGGGTACCTATTCGACGCAGACGTTAGCGGAAAGAGGCGTCTCAACAGCGTCACGCCTGTGGTGGAGAACATGGGGGAGGACACGGCGTACATAACGAATGTCGAGGTTGAAGTATGGAACTCCATGTCGGTGATGCGACAGTCCTACTCCACGTTCGGTGGAGGGTTCTGGGACGGGTTGATAAAGGCGAAGAGCGTTGACTACGTGGGACCCGTGTATCCCGAAGATACTTGGGTCAC
>CAZBUI010000031.1:0-15342 GCA_964495055.1 uncultured Candidatus Bathyarchaeia archaeon
CGCGTGGTGAGTATGGCCGTGAGGGGGTTCCTGCGTCCCATGGCGTCCCAGTTCCTCTGGACGTCTCTCAGCGTCATCGATCAGGAAACACAGCCCCTTGAACAAGCGTGATCCGTAACAGCGTGCAAGCCGCCCCGGTCACTACCCGCCGCGGAGGTGGGCTCCGCTCACGGTACCGGCCTGAGTCCGCCCATGCTCCGGCTCAGCGCCCGCAGTAGCACCTCCTCGGCGACGCCCCTGTGTCCGGCGGGGTCGTACATGGCCTCCACGAGGGCGTCGTAGTCGAGGCTGTTCACCACCTCGGCGCCCCAGTCCAGTGCGTTCATGCTCAGCACAAGCGCCCGCTCCACGGGCAGCCGAACCGGGTTGATGTCGAGGCCATAGTACCCATCGTAGCCGTGCAGTTTGAACACCAGCAGCGTTGCCAGCATCTGGTCGATGCCCAGCACCCCACGTCCAAGTCCTGGTCGTAGTTGCCCAGCGGCTGGCTGTTCCAGTGGCTGTGCATGAGCCGCCCCTCACGGAGCACCGACGCGAACGCGTAGGCCAGCTCCTCGTGCCCCATGAGCACGTGGCCCACCTCAGGGTTCAGCCCCACCATGGCGCGGCCGTCGCTCAGCGTCTTCTTGTTCTGCGGCGCCGACAGCAGCGCCTCCACGTCCTTGGCCATGAGGAGGCCGTTGGCCGTGTTGCGGTAGACGTTGTTGCCGCGGGGCTCGTAGGGCTTGGGCTCCAGTGCGACGCGGACGCCGGGCACCTCGTCCATGGCCTCGGCGAGCCCCTCCTCGAACCTGTTCCACATCCCGTAGAAGTCGTGGCCGAACGGGTTCTCGTAGCCGTCGATGCCCGGCCAGACCACCGCGAACTCTGCCCAACTCCTTGTTAAGCCGCAGGGCCTCAGTGGTCCTGTCGATGGCGTGCCGCCGCCCGGCCTCGTCGGGGTTGCTCAGGCTGCCGAACTCGTACCGGCGGTCGTAGAACAGGAAAGGGATGGCCGTGATGAGTTTGACGCCGGTTCCCTTCTCCAGCGCCTTGTAAAGGTGGAGGTTTTCCCCGTTGACCTCGTTGGGGTAGTGGGCCTCGACGCCGAACCCGCCGTCGATGAGCCCCTCGTCGTGCATCCACGCTATCTTGTTCAGCGTGTCCTCTATGCTGCCCTTGTCTATGTACGCGTCATGAAACCTGCTTGCCCCAGGGTAGAAGTACCAGACACCGGCGCTGTACCTAGGTTCAAGGGTTGTCCCCTTGAGGTGGCCTAGCGTCTCCTCCCTGTCCCTGACAACTTTTTGAGAACGGATGTCCTTCAAAAGAGCACCGATCTCAGCGTGTCCCCCGGGTTTAAATGGTTAACCATGACTTTCTAGGCCTCCACCAGATAATAGTATAGCAGGAAAGACAGAGCCCCCATCACGCTCAGGACGGTGTTCAGAGACGTCCAGTCAGCCGCCGCCAGCGCAGCGCCACCAAGGGCTGTACCCAACCCGTAGCCCAAGTACGAGAGGGCGGAGCTGAGGGACATCATGCTTCCCCTGTACTCAGGGATCTGCTCAAGGACCAGCGTGTTCGCCGCGGAGTACTGGAGGGAGAAGAGGAAGTGCGCGGCGATTATCACCGCCGCGCCCAGCCAGAGAGGAAGGTAAGGGTAGGCAGCCTGGGACAGGAGCGCCACCCCCAGGGACGTCACGAGGGACAGCTTCAAGCCCACCCTGTCCGTGAAGCTGCCGCAGAAGAACGAGCCCAGCAGGAACATGAGGGATGCCACCGAGTATATCAGCGAGACCTGTCCTTGGGACGCGCCCCGGATTTCCCTCAGAAAAGTGAAGCTGTAGAAGTATATGTTCTCGGTGGACGCCGCCCTCAGGGTGACGGCCCCGAGGGCCGCCAACGCGGACCGGTTGGACGCTATGGCCCTGAACCCCTCGCCTATGCCGACTGTGTCCGCCTTGACTGGTGTGGCCGGCAGCCTCCAAAGCGTCAGCGCCAGGGCGGCCACAGGGATCGCCGCGGCGTAGGCGGCGAAGGGCAGCCTCCACCCGCCCGCCGAGGCCAGGTACGCGATTACCGGCGCCCCCAGCATGTAGGAGAGGCCACCGGAGGCGCCTATCCAGCCCATGACCCTCGCCCTGTCCTCCGGGGGATAGTACTCCCCCACCAGAGACGTGAGCAGGGGGAAAACTACGTTGGAGGCTATGCCGTTAAACGAGTAAAGCGCGAACAGCAACAATAGGCTGGGCGCCGCGGCGCTGCCCACGCAGGACAGGCTCAGCAGCAACAGCCCGGCGGCGAGCAGGCGTCTGCCTCCGTACCTGACGCTCACCGCCCCCATGGCGACTGCCGTCACGAAGCCGAGTACCGAGGAAAGTGTCCTGATCTGGCTTATCACGCCGACGCCCGAGTCGAAGGTCTCCGCGATATCGACCAGCAGTATCGACGTAAGTATGGTGCCGGGGTAGATGGAGTAGTTGGACAGCAGGAGGGAGGCAAGCGCCGCCGGCCCCCGGCTGTCCCGCTCCTCTTCTCCATCCATGTGATGCCTCACCCGGAGTCGCTGAAGAGCCCTCTCAGGTCCCTGCTCAGCCTGTCCTGCGTGGACTGCAGCCTCTCATAGGTCTCGACGTTCCGCCTTATGGGCTTTAGCCTGCTGGGCTCGTCGATCTCCACCAGCTCGTCCGTTATCTCGCTCATGGTCACCCGCTCCCCTAGCCGGAGCCTGTGGGTCCACATGGCCTAGAGGGCTGCGCCGTAGGCCGCTCCCTCCTCTTCCCTGAGGGTCACCACCTCGGCGTCGAAGACGTCGGCGGCTATCCGTCTCCACGCCTTGTTCCGGGCGCCGCCGCCGGTGAGCCTGACCTCCGCGGGGTTTATGCCCAGCTCCCTCAATCTGTTGAACCCGTAGTTGAGCCCCATGGTGGCGCCCTCCATGGCGGCGCGGCACAGGTGGCCCGGCGTGAAGCATGTGGGGGTGAGGCCGTAGAGCACCCCCTTCCCGTGGGGCACGTTGGGTGTGCGCTCCCCCGTCAGGTAGGGGAGCAGAAGGAGGCCGTCGCTGCCTGGTGGGGCCTCAGAGACGGCGTCCTCAAGCCCGGCGTGGCTGAGGCCGAGGAGCCGCCTAGCATGCTCGGTGGCCACGGTCACGTTCATGGTGCATACGAGGGGCAGCCAGCCGCCTGTGGAGTCGCAGAACGCAGCCACCTCCCCCACAGGGTCCACCACCCGCTCGTCTGAGTAGGCGTAGACGGTGCCGGAGGTGCCGAGGCTCACCGTCACCTTCCCGGGGGACGTGTTCCCCTTTCCTATGGCGCCCATCATGTTGTCGCCTCCGCCCGCTGAGACCAGCACGTCGCCGCCGAGGCCCAGCTCATGCGCCACGCCCTGTCTTACGGTTCCGGCCGGTTGGTCGCTCGGCCTCAGCACGGGCAGCCACTCGATGAGCCCAGGGTCGATGGCGTCGATGACCTCCTTGCACCATCTTCTTCTCCGCACGTCCATCAACGCGGTCCCGGAGGCGTCGCCGTACTCCATGGTGAACTCCCCGGTGAGCACGTAGTTCAGGTAGTCGTGGGGCAGGAGCACGTGTCTGAGCTTGGCGTAGTTGCCGGGCTCGTGGCGTCTCAGCCAAAGTATCTTGCCGGCGGTGTAGCCCGGCATCATACTGTTACCGATGAGCCTTATCGTCTCCTCGACGCCGCCCAGAGCCTCCGTCAACTCTCTGCACTCCTCGGCGGTGCTGGTGTCGTTCCACAGCTTCGCCGGCCTTATCACGGCTCCCCCCTCGTCGAGGGGGACAAACCCGTGCTGCTGGCCGCTCACACCGACGGCCCGCACCCCGGCCGTGTCCACCTTGGCGTCCTTCAACGCGCCCCGTATGGTCTGCTTCATGGC
The DNA here is from genome assembly GCA_964495055.1 of uncultured Candidatus Bathyarchaeia archaeon. Lineage (GTDB taxonomy): Archaea > Thermoproteota > Bathyarchaeia > TCS64 > TCS64 > RBG-16-57-9. The sequence continues at coordinate 3,883 of CAZBUI010000031.1, forward strand.
GTCGGCCCAGGTCTCGGGGTGTTGCTCCATGTGGTCGCGGGGAAGCATCTCTATGAGGCCGTAGCCGGCGGAGGCGCGCCCCCTGACGCGGCCCATGTCGTCCACCACCACGGTCTTGGTGCCTTGGGTGCCGCTGTCAACGCCCAAGAAGAAACCCATCGCAGATCAACTTTCTATGTCCTATGCTGTATAAGTCGATTAGGAGCGGGACCCCAAACAAATTTTTTTAAGCCCAGAGGCTTTAATAAAAATACACGATTTAATATATAATTTTTAATAAAATGTCATAACGGTTTATTAAAGACAGTTTCTATGCTCTTAACGAGAAACGTGTTCAAAGAGAGAAGATGGATGATAGCCGTGGCACTGGTGGTCGTCCTCGCCGGGGCAGCCGTGATCGGGTTCACGGGGACAGGCACCGAGCCCCAGGGCGAGGAGACCAAGGTCCTCGTCTCGTTCTACCCGCTGCAGTACATGACGGAGCAGATCGGCGGAGACAGGGTGACGGTGTCGTCGCTCATCCCGCCGGGCAGCGAGGTGCACAGCTGGCAGCCCTCCATAGGCGACATCGCCTCGGCCGAGGACGCCGACGCTATAATCTACCTCGGCGCGGGCCTGGACCACTGGGTCCAGGAAGACATACTGACGTCCATCGACACCTCGGCCAAGACAGTCGTCGAGGCAAGCCAAGGGATAACTCTTCTGGAGATGGATGAAGACGGGGACCACGGCGACGAGCACAGGGAGGGGGACCCCCACCTCTGGGTGAGCCCCCACACCGCGCTGATGCTCGCAGGTAACATAGCCGACGCCCTCATGGAGGCGGACCCCGGCAACGCGGACTACTATGCGGAGAGGTGGGCGGCCTTCGAGGAGACCCTGAGAAGCTTGGACGAGAGGTACAGCGACACCCTGGCGTCGGCGGCCGGAGAGACCTTCTTCGTGACCCACTCCGCCTACGGCTACATAGCCGACAGGTACGGGCTTATACAGCACGGCATCATCGGCCTATCCGCGGACGAGCAGCCCAGCACAGCCAAGATATCGGAGATAGTGGAGGAGATGACCCTGACGGAGAGCTACGTTATATACGTGGACCCTGTGTACAGCGACCAGTACGCCAAGGCTCTTAAATCGGAGCTGGAGATACGGACAGGCGAGACTGTGAAGCTGCTGGAGCTGTACCTCATGGTGGGGCACATGGGCGAGATGGACTACCTGGATCAGCTTGAGGCAAACCTGGACAGCCTCGCGGAGGGGCTGGTGAATTGACCGAATCCGTGATAGAGGTGGAGGGCCTCAACGTCGCCAGAGGCGGCAGACGCGTCATAGAGGACGCCTCTTTCACCGTCGGCCGCGGCGCCTACATGGGGGTCGTTGGCCCCAACGGGGGCGGCAAGACGACGCTGCTCCAGGCCATCCTCGGGATAATACCCCGCGAGTCGGGCTCCATACGCATACTGAGCCAACCCATCGAGGAATTCGATGAGTGGAGCAGGCTGGCCTATGTGAGCCAGCACAGCATCTCCTTCGACGAGAGGTTCCCCATAAACGTCCGTGAACTCGTGGGCCTCGGCAGGATAAACAGGAGCAACCTTGCCAAGCCGCTGAGGAAGGAGGATTGGGAGAAGGTGAACGAGGTCCTCGAGTTCATGGGGATAAGCGAGCTGGCCGAAAGGAGGGTGGGCCACCTATCCGGGGGCCAGAAGCAGCGCGTCTTCGTGGCCAAGGCCCTCGTCAGGGACCCGGAGGTCCTCATACTGGATGAGCCCGTGGCGGGGGTGGACGCCGAGGCCCAGGAGTTGTTCTACATGAAGCTCAGCGACCTTAACGGCAGGGAGGGAACGACCATAGTGATAGTGAGCCACGACCTGGCGGCGGTGTTCTGCAGGATGAGCGACGTCATGTGCGTCAACCGCAGGGTGTACACCAGCCCCATAAGCCCCGACGCGGACCCCAACGAGGTCCTGCAGAAAGCCTACGGGGAGCACTTCCACTTCGTGTTCCATGAGCATACATGCGAGGGGTTCTTCGAGGATGTATAGCTACCTCCTGCGGCTGCTCGGGTACAGGTTCTTCCAGTACGCCCTCCTCGGCGGAAGCGTAGCGGCGTTCTCGTGCGCTCTGGTGGGGCTGTTCGTCATCCTCCGTAAGCAGGCCATGATAGGGGACGGGGTGGCCCACGTGAGCTTCGGCGGCATAGCCATAGGGCTGTACCTGGGGGTGGAGCCGTTGATCACGGCGCTCATCGTCTCGGTCCTCGCCGTGTTCGGCATCTCCTACATGCGCCGCAGGGGATTAGCCGACTCGGACTCGGCCACCGCCGTGATCCTCGCGGTGGGTTTCAGCACGGGCCTCATAATCATCAGCCTCGCAGGCGGGTTCAACGTCGAGCTTTTCAGCTATCTATTCGGCAGCATACTCACCATAGGCGCCTGGGACCTGGCGCTGGTCTCGGTCCTCGGCGTCACATCGCTGGCCTTGGTGGGCGTCTTCTACAAGGAGCTTCTCAGCATCACCTTCGACGAGCAGGCCAGCAGGCTCATGGGGGTGCCCGTGGGGGCGCTCAGCGCGGTCTTCAACCTGTTGGTGGCCGTCACCATAGTCCTCAGCATAAAGGTGGTGGGCATGATACTGGTGACGGCGTTGCTGGTTCTCCCGGGGCTCACGGCGCTCCAGCTCGACCTGGGCTTCAGGAGGACGGCGTTCATGAGCGTGGTCTTCGGGGTGGGGAGCGTGGTGGCCGGGGTCTTCGCGTCGGCGGTCTTCGACGTGGCCACCAGCGGAGTCATAGTATTCACCCTCGTCGCCTGCTTCCTTCTGGTCTCCGCCCTCAAAGGCTTGATTGAACGCGGAAACTGAAAGGCTCCCACTGGGTACGCGCGTTCTTCTCGGTGACGATTATTGAAAACTATTTAACCCGAGTCATCGAAGGAAGAGGCATCATGGACAAACGTGACACTGGATCGGAGCGTGGCGGGTTCTACCGTGAACCCGGCAGGGATCTGCCGGTGAAAAAAATTGATGTCGTGGTGGCGGGAGGCGGCACCGCGGGGCTGTTCGCCGCCATCGCTGCGGCCCGGCTGGGCGCCGAGACCCTGCTGGTCGAGTCCAAGGGGTACTGCGGGGGCATCGCCGTGGAGGGAGGCACGGCCATCCACAGCTTCTACAACCTGTACACGGCGTTCCCGGGCGTCGAGAAGCGCAAGGTCGTCAGGAGTATCCCGATGGAGTTCATGGACCGTCTCACGGCTATGGGAGGCGCGTCCGGGTACCCGGAGATGGAGGGCGGCCGAGGCTACGACTCAGTATGCACCGCGGTGGACACGGAGCTCTACAAGCTACTTGCTTTCAGGATGCTCAGGGAGGCCGGCGTACACCTAGCGCTGAACACCCTGCTCACCGGTGCCATCATGGACGAGACCAAGATAAAGGGCGTGATCACGGAGAGCCACAGCGGACGCGAGGCGTTCATGGCCCACAGCTTCATCGACGCCACCGGCTACGGGGACCTGTGCGCGTACGCCTGCGCCGAGTACACCGTCCCCAACGACTACAACAGCGTCAACAGCTTCGGCCTCGCCAACGCCTCCATCGACGACTGCCATGCCTTCATCGAGTCCCACGGAGCAGTGAGACAATTCTGCCGCGGACCACGCAGTGGCGAGGAAGGCAGGGTGATCCGGGTGGACGCCGAGGCTACCAAGATCCCCGGGTTCACCGACAGAGCTAGGGAGCTGGGAATGTCCTCGGTGACCACCACCCTGCACGACAACTACCTCATGTTCGTGAAGTGCGACTACAAGCTCCCGGGTAGCGTCGTGGATCGCGACGACGTCACGGAAGCTGAGATGGAGCTGCGTGAACGCATGCAAAGGGGCGCGGAGCTGTTAAAGGAACGCGTCCCTGGGTTCGAGAAGTCTTTCATCGCCCGGACCAGCCCGGGGCTTACCGTCCGCCGCGGCCGCCTGATAGCATGCGACTACGACATAACCCACGAGGACGTCATCGAGGGCCGCCACTTCCACGACGACACCTTCGTGTACGGGTTCCACGACATAGCGCCCCGGCTCCAGATAAGGGACGGCGGCACCTACGGGGTCCCCTACCGCGCCCTCTGCGTCAAGGGCGTGGACAACCTCTACGCCACGGGCATGATGATCACGTCGGACCACAGGGCCCACATGTCGACGCGGAACACGGTGTGCTGCATGGGCCAGGGGCAGGCGGCGGGGACCGCCGCGGCGCTGTGCGCCGAGATGGAGGTGGATAGTCGGGGCCTCCCCTACCAGCGTCTGCGTGAGACGCTTGAGGCCAACGACGTGTACTTCGAGTAACACGTGCGTGGACGAGAAGCCCTCTACCCCATTTTTACACTGCCCCTAATCGGTCGACTGGCCAAGGTGATTTTTAATACATTATGAGAGGCTTCAGGTTACTATGCGTTCATTGAAGAAAGGAAAATGAGAAGAATAGGATAACAAGAGAAAATTTAATTTGGGGTGATATTTTTATCCTCACTTTTCCGTAATTTCATCTATGCGTATTGTGACTGAGAGGCTCATAATACGAGAAATCACTGAAACTGATCTGGATGCAATCTACGATTACACCAAGAATCCTGAGATATTCAAGTACATGCCTTTCGGACCCAGCACACACGAAGACGCCACGAAAAGAATACAACGGTTAATCGATAAACAGAACCAAGACCCGAGAACAGACTTCGACGTAGCCATCACACTCAAACATAACGAGAAGCTGATCGGAGGCTGTAGGCTGAAAAAGGTCTCAGACATCGAAGGAAGGGTAGGATACATTCTAGCAAGGGAACATTGGGGCAATGGATACGCCACCGAGGCCGCTAAGGCTCTTACAGAATATGGTTTTGACGAGTTGGGTCTACATAGGGTATATGCAACTGTCCACCCTGAGAACGCTGCTTCCATAAGGGTTCTTGAGAAGGTTGGTATGAGTTATGAGGGAAGACTGAGGGAAGACACGGTCTACGATGGAAACTATGGAGACTCACTCGTATATTCGATACTCGAACAAGAATGGATGCAAAACAACCCATAATTATTATAGAAATCTTGATTTATCAAAGGTCAAAGCACCAAGCTTGACTGATATGACTGGTTAATGGGCTATATTAAATACCAGTCGGATACCGACAGCAAGCGTACATTGGTCTTACATATTAAATATTAGGCATTTATGGATAAGTTTTTTATAACGTTAAACGTATTTTTCCTAACATGAGTGATGATTGGACACCTCCTGATTGGGTTTACAGGGGCAAGAAACCAACTAGTGATTCAGCATACTTTGAAAACCTCACACACTGTATCTTCCAGGCGGGTCTCACTTGGAGTGTTGTTGATAACAAGTGGCCTAATTTTAATAGCGCTTTCGAAGGGTTCAACATTTCAAAGGTTGCTGGATACGAAGAGAAAGACATAGAACGCCTGTTGGGGGATAGGGGGATAGTCCGAAACCGGAGGAAGATTCAAGCTACCATTGATAATGCTATAGAGTTTGATAGAATAATCTCGGAATATGGGGGATTCCAGAAATGGTTAGATGAAATGGACAAAACAGAGAATTATGCCTTTGTAGTTAAAGAGTTGAAAAAAAATTTCAAACATGTGGGTGACAGCACAGCTAAAATATTCCTCTGGAGCGTAGGCGAAGAGATAAAACGAGAAGACCCCCATCGATAAAAAGCGTGTTTTAATTCAATTTCTTTAATCTGAAAACTTTTTTGATATTATAATCTAAATACGCGTCAAACGAGTATACATTGAGTGTTTTAGATGGGTTCCGCCAAGCTGGCCGAGATCGATCTCCCCGAGTTCGGGATGCCCAAGACAGAGCCCAAGGTATCAGGCTCCACCTACCAGACCCGGCTGGAGAAGCTATACGAAGCCGCCGCGGACGCCGGCTACACGTCCATCGTGGTCTACGGGGACAGGAAGCACCTCGCCAACCTGGCCTACCTCACGGGCTACGACCCCCGGTTCGAGGAGGCCATGCTCATAATGGACGTGGCCACCCGCAAGGCATACCTGGTCATGGGCCACGAAGGCCTCGGCTACTACCCGGTGTCGCCCGTGAAGGAGAGCCTGAGGCCGGTGCTCTACCCCAGCTTCAGCCTCATGGGCCAGGACAGGTCCACCACCAGGCCCCTCAGCATCATACTCATGGATGCCGGCGTCGAGGACGGCGACACCGTGGGCGTCGCCGGCTGGAAGTACTACACCGAGAAGGAGACCGCCAACCCCGAGTACCGGCTGGAGGTCCCCTCGTACACAGCCGACGCCATCAGGGAGGCGGTGGGCAAACGCAACGTCCTGAACGCCAACAGCCTGCTGATGCATCCCACCGACGGCCTCAGGGCCGTCAACGAGGTGGACCAGCTTGCCTGGTTCGAGTACGCCTTGTGCCACACCTCTCAGACCGTCAGGGATGTGGTGTTCGGCTTGAAGCCCGGGATGACCGAGTACGAGGCGGTCAGGCTAATGAAGGTCACAGGCATACCACTCTCCTGTCACCTGATGCTGAGCTCGGGGCCCCGCGCCCACATGGGGCTCCCCAGCCCCTCCAGTAGGGTGATAGAGCTGGGCGACCCCTTCACCACGGCGTACGGCGTCAGGGGCGCCCTCAACTGCAGAGCCGGCTGGGTCGTCGAGGACGAGAGCCAGCTGCCCCAGGGGGTCAGAGACTACGTACCCAAGCTGGTGGCCCCCTACTTCGAGGCCGTCGCCGAGTGGTACAGGGTCCTGGGCCTCGGCGTCGAGGGCGGCACATTATACAAGGCGATCCACGACAGGATAGGCGATCCGTTCTTGGGGGTGCACCTGAACCCGGGGCACCTGATACACCTGGACGAGTGGCTCAACAGCCCCGTATACAGGGGCTCGCGGCTGAGGCTCAGGTCGGGGATGGCGCTCCAGGTGGACGTGATACCCGCCACGGGCACCCCCTACTTCACCACCAACATGGAGGACGGCGTAGCCCTCGCCGACAGCAGGCTGAGGGCAGACTTCGCCGCCGCCTACCCGGGGGCCTGGGACAGGATACAGATCCGGAGGGGCTTCATAGCGGACTCGCTGGAGATACGGCTTAAGCCCGAGGTGCTGCCTTTCAGCAACCTGGCGGCCCACCTGCCGCCGTATCTCCTCTCGCCGTGGAAGGCCGTGAGGTTGCGCCCCTGAGAAAAACCCTTCAACCCGATCCCAGACATATACACATGGAAGAGAAGCCGTTCCAATGCATGAAGCAGGCCGTCATGGACGACCCCGTCCTCCGCGCAAGTGTCTTCAGCTTGGTGGTCTTCGGCTCCTCCGTAAGGGGCGACTTCAAGCCGGGCGTCAGCGACCTCGACATCCTCACCATACTCAGGGACGACGACGAGGCCGTCGCGGAGCGGCTATTGGAGGCGGTGAAGAGGTGCGTCGAGGAGATGAATATCCTCCTCGTGGACATGCCGTGGATGACCGTCGATCAGCTCAGAGACCCCATCGGCACCGGCTGCGGCTTCAAGTTCCTGACCTTCTTCCAGGCCGACTTCCTGGCGCACCACAGGATGGTCCACGGGGCGGAGATAGCCCCCCTCTTACCCCGGTACGACCCCAGGGAGCTGGCGGCGTGGAGGGCTAGGAGGCTGCTGGGGAACATCGAGCGCTTCAGGGAGCGCCCTCACATGTTAAAGGTCTCCGCGGGGGAGGCGGCTAAGTTCCTCGCTGTCGTCCACGGCGCCGAGGACATCCGGAAAGAGACTGTACTAGAAGCCCTGAGAGAGCTCGGCGACGGCCAGGCGTACACCCTCTACAGCGAGTACGTGGACGGCGTGGACGCCCACAGGTGCACAGAGTACTACGCTGGCTTCATATCCTCTAGGATGAACGCGTACCTCGAAGAACACGGGGAGGCTACCGGTCCCCGATCCACGTGTTGAGCTCTTGAAGCGTCTGGGCGACGGTGGGCACGTAGCCCCGGTAAGGCCTGATCTCCCGGCTCAGCCCCTCCAGAAGCCTCTTAGCCTCGGCGACCCTCTCCGGGGTGGGCTTGGCGACGCAGGCGGCTATCCTTTTGAGAGCGTCGATGCCTTCCCCCCCATAGGGCCGAAGCCCCTGTAGTTCTCGAGGACAGCCACCGCCTCCTTGATCCTGTTCCTCAGTTCAGTAGTCTCCATGCGGTTTCATTGCCGGCACCTCGTATATAAGCGGGGGGAGCGGCCGTTGCACCCCGAGTGTAAGTTACATGGAAAACGCAACAATGGAGCCGCTGACCTTTTAAGTTGTAACTGATCAATCACGGGTATGAAGGGAGTCGTCGCCGTATACTCGAGGCAGGATGCCTGCTCCAGGAGCCTTCAAACCCTCTACGGGGTGCAGCACAGGGGCCAAGAGAGCAGCGGCCTCACGGCCGCAGGCGACCACAGCCTCAGGACTTGGAAGGGCCGGGGGCTGGCCAGCAGTGTCTTCGGCGATCAGTTCCGCTCATTCATGCACCCCGACGACTACGCCGCCATAGGGTGCGCCAGCGGCGAGAACGCCGGGGGCGGCTACCCGCCCCACGAGTCGAGGAAAGACAGCCGGTTTGTATACAGCCTGGCGCTGGATGGATACTTTCCCCGGGACGGGGGCACCAGCGAGGAGCTGGTCGCTGGGACCATCAACAAGTTTCTGAGCGAAGGCAGAGAATTCAAGGACGCCCTCGCCGAGGCCATGAAACGCCACAGGGACGCCTACTACAGCCTGGTGGCGTGCGTCTGGGACAGGGACGCGTGCATGAGCCGCGTATATGCCGCCAGGGACGAGCGCGGCGTGAGGCCGCTCTACGTGGCGGCCAATGAGGCCAGCGGCTACGTCGCCAGCGAGTCTGCCCCCATGGACGTGCTGGAGAACATGGGGGAGCACTTCACCGTGAGGAGGGACGTCGCTCCCGGCTCCATGTTTACAATAGACGAGGGCGGCGTCGAGGAGACCCAGGTTCTGCCGCCCAGGCCCGCCCACTGTGTATTCGAGTGGGTCTACTTCGGGCGCCCCGACTCTGTGATAGAGGGCAGGACGGTCCACTCGGCGCGCAAGGCGCTGGGCCACGCCCTCGTGGAGCTCCACGGCCTCAGGGAGGAGTACGGAGCAGCAGATGGGGCCCCGGACGACCTGGTGGTCATCCCGGTGCCAGACTCGGGCCGTTCCGTGTGCACCGGCGTCGCGGAGGCCCTGGGCGTCACCGCCGACGAGGGCGTCATCAAGAACGCGTACATGGGGAGGACGTACATCATCGACGACCCCGAGTACAGGAAGCTGGCCTCCGACCTCAAGCACAACATCATACGAGAGACCGTGGAAGGCAAGAGGGTCATCATCACCGACGACAGCATCGTCAGAGGCACCGTCAGCGAGTCCGTAGCCCAGAACCTGGTCAAGGCCGGGGCCAGGGAGGTGGAGTTCCTGGTGAGCTACGCCCCCATATTCCACCCCTGCTTCAGCGACTCCCCGGGCAAGCCCCTGGCGGCGCGGCCCTACGAGGGGAAGAGCCTCGCCGAGATAGGGGACCTGGTCTCCGAGGGGTTGCCCAGCATCAACAGGGTGAGGTACAACGACGAGGAGCACATACTGGCCGCGGTTGGGCTGCCCCGCGATCACGTCTGCACCTACTGCATAAGCGGACGAGACCCGTTCAAGTGTTGAACTGCTCCACAGTAATTTTTATATAAGCTCCCGGCGTTTACGGTGGCGTCGGGGTGAAGATGTTGACAGGTGAATGCATTAATACCGTCGCAAGCCTCACCCTTAGAGCATAGCAGGCATTTTTCCGTCAGCTTGGAGGCGCACAGACTTGTCTGACGCCGAGATAGACCGCGGCATGGTCCGCCGCGTCGCCGAGGCGGCCCACCTCAGCCTCACCGACGAGGAGATTGAACGATACGAAAGACAGCTCAAAGTAATCTTAGAGGCGTTCAGGGAGCTGGACGAGGTGGACACCCGGGGAGTCGAGCCCAGCTACCACCCCATAGAGATAGAGGACGTCCTCAGGGACGACGAGGCCCGGCGGTGGAGCTGGGACCCCCTCGCCAACTCGGGGCACAGGGAAGACGGCTACTTCAGGGGGCCGCGGATACAGTGAGCGTCCTAGAGCAGGCCCGCGGCATAGACCGCAGGTACCATGCCTTCAACTATTTGCCTGACTCGCTGGACGCTGGCGACGAGGGGCGGTTGGCAGGCGTCAGCGTCTCCGTCAAGGACAACGTCTGCGTTGGGGGGATGCCCTCCACCGCGGGCTCCAGGGTGCTGGAGGGGTACATGCCTCCCTTCGACGCATCGGTGGTGGCCAGGTGCAGGCTGGAGGGCGCCGCCGTCCTCGGCAAGACGGCGCAGGACGAGTTCGGGTTCGGCACCTTCAACGTCAACACGCCCTACGGCGTCCCCCTCAATCCCCACGATCCGGAGAGGAGCCCCGGCGGCAGCTCAGGCGGCGCCGCCGTGGTCACCGCCGCCGCCGAGTTCCCGCACCTCGCCATATCCGAGTCCACGGGCGGCAGCATAAGCTGCCCCGCCAGCTTCTGCGGCGTCGTGGGCATCACCCCCACCTACGGCCGGACCAGCAGGTGGGGGCTCATAGACTACGCCAACAGCCTAGACAAGATAGGCTGCATGGGGAAGACCATGCGGGACGCGGCCCTCCTCCTCTCGGTGATCTCTGGGCCGGACGGGTACGACTCAACGGTCCTGCACGCCCCCGTGGAGGACTACGCGGCCAGAGCCGACGAGCCCGTGGAGGGGCTGCGGGTGGGCGTCCCCCAGGAGTACTTCGCCGAGGGCGTGGACCAAGGCGTCTCTGACGCGGTCTGGCGGGGCATCAAGCGCCTCGAAGACCGGGGCGCGGAGGTCCGGGAGGTCTCGCTACCCTTCACCCGGTACAGCCTCAGCAGCTACTACATCATCGCCATGGCCGAGGCGTCCACCAACTTGGCCAAGTTCTGCGGCCTCAGGTACGGCCTCCAACTGCCCCTCGAAGGCTCCTATGACGAGTACTTCAGCAAGGTACGCAGCGAGGGGTTCGGCGACGAGGCCAAGCGCCGAATAATTCTGGGCACATACGCTAGGATGGCGGGGTACAGGGACGCCTACTACCTGAAGGCTTTGAGGGTCCGGACACGGGTCATAGAGGATTTCAAACGCGTGTTCAGGGACGTGGATGTGCTGGCGGCGCCGACGATGCCCGTGGTGGCGCCCAGGTTCGACGAGATAGCCGACATGGAGCCCATACAGCACTACATGATGGACGTGCTGACGGTGGCGCCCAACCTGGCCGGTATACCCATGGCGTCGGTGCCCTGCGGTGAATCCCGGGGGATGCCCGTGGGTCTACACCTGATGGCCGACCACCTGGGCGAAGGCGAAGTGATCCGGGCCGCCGCGGCGGTGGAGGAGGGCTGAGATGGAGGCG
>CAZBUI010000032.1:0-14915 GCA_964495055.1 uncultured Candidatus Bathyarchaeia archaeon
TCAGGTAGATCACCTTGGCGGTGTGGCCGCGGATGGTGTCGGGGACCGGCGACTCCGCCAGAATCTGGCTGCCGTTCCTCAGCCTGATCACCGTCTTCAGCACGCCCCCGTCACCCACCCACGCCCGGTACAGCTCCGGCCTGTTGGCCTCCATCCTATTCAAGGTGCTGAGCCAGCACCTGCATAGTGAATATCCGTCTCCACACAGGGCCATACTCCGAGACGCCTTATTACTACAGCAGTAATAACGAGTTTCACACGGCTAGTCTTAGCCTATTCATCCTATCTTTGTGAATGCAGAAACAGCGATCATATTTATACTATTTTTATGAACGTCATGTTATGCAGTATATTATATGATATGAATTATTAATCACTATTTTTAATGTTTACAGTGACATTACCTTATGTCTTCATCAAAGCCTCATAGCTTCTCTGGGGACATGCTGAGTCTTATGGCTCCACTAGCCCACCCTATCTAGTTCATACAGAATCTGATGCATGTCTACCGGCTGGTGGGGGGCTATCGACTCTCTATATATTTTTCTTATCTCAGATAACAGCGATTCGGGGTTCACGGGTTTTAGGAAGACCCTGTTGACCGTGAAGCCGAGTTTCTCGACCGCCCTGTAGACCTGAGGGAACCCGGATAGGAAGATTATGTTAAGCTCCTCTTTGATGTTCTTCAGGTCTTTCACGATCTGGTCGCCGGTCTGCTCGGGTAATATATAGTCCATGATGACGATGTGGACCTCGTTCTCCTTGACGATCACCTTCGCCTGTTCCGCGTTACACGCCGTGTATACCTTGTGGTCTCCGGTCTCGAGTATCATTTTTATGCTTGCCAGTACGTCGACATCGTCGTCCACCAGGAGGATGCTTGCCTGCATCAGCTTGGAGTTTGTCACCGGTAATATAGGGAATATGTAGAACGATTCCATATAATGGGTGGGCACCCGTTTACAGCAAGGAAGGATCTACGGCATATGACAGGGGAAGGTGCCTGTCCAAGAAAAGGGGTTCTAGCTCAGGTTAGGAGTCTTTTCTCTCCCTTTATCCTCTGGATCTCCGTTATGTCTTGGCTTACTTCGAGGCAGCCTATGTACTCCCCGTTTTCCCTGACGGCGAAGTAACGTATATGTATCTTCCTGTCGTTGAGGTCGATCCAGAACTCGGCGGAGTCTCTTTTCCCGGCCTTCATCTCGTCGAGGATCTGCTGAACCTTGTGAACGCTCTTAGAGGGGTGACAGTCCTGCACCCTCCTGCCTATGACTCCTGGGGGCCTAGGGAATATCCTGTCGCCGTTCTTGTTGAACAACCTGACCCGGTCGTCCTCGTCGACGTAGCTGAACTCGAAGGGTAACGCGTCGAGGACCCTGCTCAAAACCTCTTCAGTGACTTCTCCTTTCATGGATAATCATCTTCCTTAAGACTGATAAACTTGATTATCTACTCGAAGAGGGCCTTGTATGCGCCGCATATTGGGCAGATCCAGCCCTCATGCAGGTCATCAAACCTGGTGCCCGGCCTCACACCGTGCTCCGGGTCTCCCATAGCGGGATCGTAGCCGTACCCGCAGACCGTGCATACGCGCTCAGGGGGCTGATCCTGTGACGCCTCTGAGGCTGGGAACAGCAGGGGTGTGCCTGTCAGCTCCTCCACGAGGTCCTTGTACCTCTCGTGGATCATGGCCCTGTCGAACCTTTGGAAGCTCTCCAGCATCTGGTCCTGCTCTTCGTCGCTGAGGTACGACATAACAGGGTAGAAGAAGCGCTTGTCCTCCTTCTCTATGTGAACCGGGTAGAGCTCGGCGAGGGCCTTCAATGCTGCGCCTATGTGCTCGACGGCCCCGATGTCTCCCCTAACCCACATGTCCCGGCCCTCCAGCAGCCTGCCCACGGTCGCCCTGGCGTACTCGTGTTCCTCCTTCAGCTCCTCCATGGTCGCGACGTGGATCTCGTCGAGCATCTTGGACTCAAGCAGCTTGAAGAGTATGTCCTCCTCCTTGCCGTGGTGGGTCCTGTCCGCGTACGTCCTGAAGAAGTCTACGGCGGAGACTATGAAACGGGGGTCCGCCTTGCCCGTCTTGTTCATACGGTTGAGCTCCTCCTCCAGCACTAGGACCATCCTTTCGATAATCCTATGCTCCCACATCAAGGGGCCTATGGGCTTCATGGACATGCCTCCAAGTACACTTTACTCTTCTTCCACGGTTATCGCTTGCTCGGGGCAGCTGTCTACGCACGCCATGCACATTATGCAGTCCTCCATCCTGGCCGGATCTGCCTTAGTCTCGTCTCCGTACTCTGGCATCTCCACGAGATCGTAGACGTTCATTGGGCAGACGCTCTTGCAAACTCCAGCGCCTGAACACTTTTCGAGGTCGACTGTCACCTTGGGCATAACTGTCACAGACAAACCAGAGGAACCGTAATATTAAAACACAGATAATCGTCAAGCGTAATTTTTTACTGGTCTCTATGGGCAGTATAATGTCTCATCTTAGACGAACTGCTCTTCTACCTTTGTAAATGGACCAGCCTATGTATGAAAAGAACATGGATGATGAACTAGAATATACAAACCATGCGCAGTCAAGGAGGTCAGCGTCTTCTGTACCGCCTGTCGTTCGGCCGGTACAATATTCTCGAATGGTAGTTTCGGCGGTTCTTCCTCAAGGGTCCAATGCTCTTCGCTTTGCTGGTGTTATCTACTTGGGGGGTCTGCGCCCGTACCTTGCCGGCCTTGGTCAGCGATCCGTGTGTGGGTAATTCTTTCACCTCCTAGCTCAGGATTCCCCTTTAAGACTCCAACAGTGTACCTAGCTCTGTTCGCCGGCGGTCTTTATCCATTCTTTGACGGCTTCCAGCGTCGGCGGCCGCTTGGTTATTCCCTGGGTCTCGTTGACCGCCAGCAGGTTGGCTAAAAGGACCTCGGGGGCATACTCCGTGATCTCTTTGATGGTTTTTACTCCGGCGGCCGTCAACAGCTCCCTGTACTTAGGTCCGACGCCGTTCAGCTCGTCTAGATCCGATGCGATTTCAGGCTTCTGCTCCGTCTCGGCGGGCTCCTCTGAGACCTCCTCGGCGTCGGGCGGCACCACCTTGACGTCTACGGCCTCCTTCCCCTTCGGGGTGTCTATTACCCTGAACTCGACTTCCTTTCCCTGTCGCGGGATCTCCGTGGGTTGAAAGTTCGATGAGTGGAAGAAGATGTCCTTCTCGCTGTCTTCGACCTCGATGAACCCGTATCCCCTATACGACAGGTATTTCTTGATTTTTCCCTTCAATTTCTTTATCCTCCTATCCCTTGGTGTTGTTCATCACTATCTTTATGGTGCTGACGTTCCTGGGCCTCCCCTCTTCGTTGGTCAGCTCCTCGGTCCCTATCTCGATGGAGTCTACCGTGAGGCTGGCCAAGAACCTGCTTCTGGTAACCTCGGCCACGTCCACGGCGGTGCTTATTGCCGCTCCCCGGGCTTTCATGGTGACTGTGTCGCTGTTTCTAAGCACCTCGAGGACGGCTGTGCAGTAGTTTAGTATCGGTTTTCGGCCGATGAATACTGTGTTTTCTGTTGACATGATGTTCTCTACCTGTTGGCAGCGTTAATCAGTTCGCTAAAAAGAAGAACGCTATGCATTTAATATATAGGGCGCTGTTCTATTAAAGGTATTTAAAATTTAGTCTTTCCAGGAGGAAAAGGATGATTCTGAGCTATAAACCGGTGAACGTCTTTCTAACATTCTATCTATGCACGTCCAGAGCCCGTCGAGGCGGGGGTAAAAGAGTGGGATCGGCAAACCACTGAAAAATAAATACGAGAAAATAATTCTGATAAAATAACCTCTATAAACATATATATACATAATATTAAAAAACAGCAATTCATATTATATAAATGAAAATGGCTAGAAATCAGATAACAACTGAAATGGCGAAAGAGAGGATACTCGAAAAACTGAGTCAGGTCATAGAGGAAGGCAGGAAACCCGTCGTCAAGTTCAAGGATCTATACGGGGGAAACACCTCCCTGAGTCGGATCTACTTCAAAGCCGGCCACGAGCTGGACGAGGAAAAAGATGACCTGAGGATGACCATGAAGAGCGGGTTCCACCAGATAGAACAGGTAGCCTGAGGATACGACGTTCTCGTAGTAAAGTAGAGGAAAAACACCCTTATTAACCACCATCGCGTATACTGCCTCGATAGGCGTTTCAGATTCTAAACGAAGTATTGATTACGCTTTTCGTGGACAGAAGTGAGGTGAAACAGTTGGAAGGTATTGTCAAAAAATGGTTAGACGGCAGAGGATTCGGGTTCATCGAAGTCGATGACAGTGAAGACGACGTCTTTGTGCACCATTCGGAGCTGCAGGGAACCTATTCGCTCATGAGCGGACAGAAGGTAGAGTTCGAGGTAGAAGACTCCTACAAGGGACCCAGAGCTAAGAACGTTAAGGTCGTAGGCTAAAAGCGTTTACGGTTCAGGTAACCGTATAAATCTCTTTTTTAATGTAGATTTTCATCGTTTTCCGTGATGGGTGACGGGAGGTAGATTTGAATTATTCCGCGTCCTTTTTAAAGAAAGAGGGCGAAAAATCCGTTATTTTCATAATAAGTTTTAGAAAAAGTTTTAATCATTCAAGGACCAATTTTTTCGGTTTATCTATGTAAATCGAAATAAGTGGTTTTATTACTTGTAACTAAAAGCACAACGGTGGAACAGACTTTGTTAACCTGTGATTGTTCAGTACGCTCCCATATCCAATGTAATACGGGTCAACCAGATGGGACGCTATTACAAACCCGTGCTCAATGTACAGGCTTTTTTCTCCTACTTCCAGTGGTACAATAAGATATTTTACTCAAGTTAACTGATGAGTCATACAAACCAGATGGACGACGGTCCTCTACGCCGATGCTTCAATGAGTAGATCTATCGCCTAGCTTGAAGCCCTGCCTCGACGCACCGAGACCTCACCAGACACACAGACACTAGGAGCAGTTCATAGCACGGCATCACTCGTACACTCACAAACATCCAACCGAGCCTCAAACAGAACAGCAGCAGAACAGGTGCTGTTCAGAGCCAAAACCCATACAAAACCAACGCGAAAACAGCCCCGAAAAAGAAAAACAGCCGAGGAAACACCCCAACCACACGACACCCACGAAGGGGGGAGGGGGCCAACACAGAACCACGGCGAGAACAGCCGCCGCCGCGGCCTAGACCTCGTCGAAAGGCCACATGGGCCTCGGTATGTTCCTGTACGTGAACCACTCCAGGTTCGGCGTGGTGAGCCCCGGCGCGTCCACCTCTATCACGGCCTTGCTGAAGGGCTCGTAGGCGGCCCTGAAGTGGCCCCTGCTCTTGAGCACAAGTATCTTCTTGTCGGTGGGCTCTATGCCGTTGCGCCTGTATATCTCGGGGTCGTTGGGGGCGTGGCTCCGCTCGGTTAGGATTATCTCTATCCCCTCCGCGTCGATGACCGCCGTCCTTCCCACGTCGGCAGGGACCCCCACCGCCATGGCCTTGTGGATGAACCTGCCGTCGGTTAGGGTTCGCACGACGCCCTTGACCCTGAGAGGCTTCCCGTGGTAGTCGTCGGTCTTGCCGCCGATATCCATGTTCAACGTGCCCTTCACGCCCACCTCCACGGCCTTGGCAACCGCCTCGGGGTCCTTGATGCAGGCGACGCCCACGTCCACGGCGCCCCTCCTCAGCAGCTCCCTCAGTACCTCAGTGCCGTCCCCGGGGGCTCCTCCTCCGGGGTTGTCCGCCACATCGGCTAGGATGATGGGGCCCTCGGGGGCGCCCATCGCCAACTTCACGGCCTCCTTGATGGGCGTGAGGGGCTTCAGGAACTCGTCCCTGAGGCTCCACATCTGGTCGCCCAGCTTGTCGCAGAGCCTCTGAGCCAGATCGAGGTCCCCGTCGGTCACGGCGACCACCGCCGAACCCACCCTGTCCACGTCGGCGTATGGGAACGCGGGGAAAAGGCATACGTTGATGACCCCAGACTGCGCCTCCATGCGCCGCGCCGTCTCCAAAAGCTCCACCATGGGGCCCTCCGCCGTGCGCTGGTTTATGGTAGGCGGCACCATCCTGAGCTTCCTGTGGGCGACGACCGGCTTCAGCTCCCTCCGGACCGTCCTCACCATGCACTCGGCGGCCTCGACGCCCCTCTCGTACATGTCCACGTGGGGGTTGGTGTCGTAGCCGAAGATGGCGTCGCAGTGCTCCACCATCATCTCCGAGATGAGGCCGTGGAGGTCCAAGGTTATGATAACTGGTGTGTCGCCCACCAGCGCCTTGACCTCCCTGAGCAGCGTCCCCTCCGCCTCGGGCACGTCCTCCGCGATCATGGCGCCGTGGAGCGAGAGGAGAACCCCGTCAACCCTCCCCGCGCCCCTGACGCCGTCCTTGATCTCCTCCACGATCTCCCAGTAGTCCTCGTTCCTGAGGGGCCCCGCCGGCGTGGCCCCCGCACTGATGGTGGGGACGTACTCGAAGCCCTCCCGCTCCAGTACGTCGATGTAGCCGCCTATGCCGCTCCTCGTGCCCTTGAGGGTCTCCATGATTTCGTCGCCGTGGAGGGGGCGGAAATCCTCCAGCGTCGTCTTCACGGTGCTGAACGTGTTGGTCTCGTGGAACATGCCGCCTATGACGATGCGATGACCTGACATGGTTAAACTTCAGCCCCAGCCCATATTAAACATAAGGCACAATTGGTCGAGATAAGGTATTTATCGCTTCAACAAAGATACTTCCTACGCTTACAGGGAGACACGGTTTCTAAGATGATATTCTTCGATGAGGAACAAGGGGCAAAGGCAGACCATCGATGAGCGTGGAGATACCTTCCTTCGAGGACGCGTTGACGATGGCTGAGGACAAGCTGAGCCGCTCCATGGTCGGAGAGTGCATCATCACAGTTCACCGCGGCCTCGACGACGAGCTCAAACAGATTATCATGGAGATCGACCAAGAAAAGTTCCGGAAGGAGCTCCAGTACGACGACGCCGAGATAGATGAACGATCAAACACCAAAGGCTTCCTCCTCCTGCTCCTCAGCCTGGACAGGAGACCCGTGGGCTTCGACTGCGGATACGATGACGCAGAGCCGGGCGCCTTCTTCAGCGACAGCTCCGCCACCCTCATCGAGAGGAAGGGGTGGGCAGCACCCTTTTCGCCCTCGAGATCATCCACTGCTACTGGCTGGGCTGCAAGACCAGCAAACTGGTCACGGAGGAACGAGACGAGCAGGGGCGGCCCCTGAGGGAGATATGGGGCAAGTTCGGTTTCACCGTCTCCGAGAAAAACCCCAAGACAGGCATAGAGATGAGGCCAGCGATCACCCCTGAAGCCGTTGACAGGGTGTACAGGGGTGCATAGCCTCCGAGAGGTGAACGCCCTCAGTATATGTCGCTGGGTGTGAGGTGCCAGTTTCCTAGATCCGAGAGCCGCAGCTCGCCTCTGTAGACCTCACCGCCCACCTGGACCGTGTTGTTCAATGCCTTCATTATGACTTCGAGCCACGGCTCCACGGTGAAGCCCAGCCGGGACGCGGCTTCCTCGAGCCGGCTGCGGTGCAAGGCGTTGACCTCCACGACGTCGGCGTCACGGTGAGCCTCCCCTAGGTTACCGTAACGGGCCAGCCTCAGCACTTTGCTCCGTGGAACGTCCACGGGGATGACCTCGATCTCTTCGATCCTCAACCCTCGCACCCCTGAATACCTCATCGAATACGTATATCAGGTTTAAACAACCGCTCCGGCCTCCACGCGGAGGCGGGCAGGGTACAGAGGTTCATGAGTGTAGCTTGGAAGCCCCGCGGCTCACATGGAGTCAAGGGCCTCATCGAACGCGCCCAGCCTGATGCCGGTCCTGGCCGTGAGCAGGTCGTGCACCATCCGGTAGTGCTCCTTTGACGCCTTCATCATATCGACGACCCCGGGCTTAAGCCCCACCGAGCCCCCGCCGCCCTCTAGGGCCGTGGCGAAGTCGATGATCCTCCTGGTGGCGGCCATGACCTCGAAGTACTCGACGCCCGCAACCATTCTCCCGCTGTGTTCACCGTACGAGGCGAGTAAGGGGTCCCTATATGCTTCACCGCCGAAAGTTGTGTATAGGAGCAGGGTCCAGCCCAAGTCCATCCTGTGGTCCCCGATCCTGGAGGCGCCCCAGTCGATGACCGCCTCCGAGCCGTCCTCCCCCACCATGACGTTCATCCCATGGTAGTCCATATGAACCAGCGACGGGGGTTCTGTGTTGATGCGTTGCTTACGCTGTGTCAACCAGTCAACGACAGGCCTCATCCACTGTAGCTGCCTCTCAGCGGCTCCCCTGTACCAGTTAAGGCTGTCTTGGACGAGATCGTCGTGGCACGGTAACTCTGGGATGCCTTTGAAGGGGGTTACGTCGAGCCGGTGAAGCTGGGCGAACAGAGCCATCAACCTATCAACGCCTCTCTGTTGTTCCTCCGGCGTCTCGTTCCCATAGGCAGCGCCCAAAGTTTTTCCCCTTATCCATTCCATGAGTATGAAGGGCTTACCGATGACCCTCCCGGATGCTTCATGACCGTATACCTTGGGTACAGGGTATCCGACATCATACAGCTTCCTCATCAAGTGATACTCCTTGGCGGATTTACGCCCAGCGCCGTCTCCTTGGAACACCCGTAGAACCCGTTTCTCGTTGACGCGACCCCCGTCTAGGGTCGAATGAACTTCGAGTGTAATCAGCTCGGTCTCCCATCCCACGTTTATCTCGCTGAGGCCGGTGACCGAGATGCCTGATCTATCCGGGTACAGCGTCTCAAGATAGGCTTTGAGTCGCTTAGCGAGACGTTGACTGCCCCTCATGGATACATCTGTGGGTCTCTAAATGATAAAGAATTCTTCAGGGCGACGACATCGGGATGGCCGACTCCTGCTGCGTCAGGCTCCCCCGACGATGTTCGGCTATACCTGAGATAATGTGAACGTTGTCACCCGCTGAAATGGCCGCGGCCCCGATCAGAAAGGATGTTTATGTGTACACAGTCAATCACCATAAAGGGGCTGGATTTGCCGAAAAATGACTATCCCGGGGAGACCGCGAGATACGACATCCGCAGCGAGAAGGCGGGCTCGGTGGGATTCGAACCCACGACCTCCGGCTCCGCAGGCCAGAATCATGTCCTGACTAGACTACGAGCCCACCCACAGATACCGGCAACCAGTAAATAAGCTATACTGGTGAGGCGCGGCTTTGAATATCGTAATTTACTAGGCCGTAAACGATGGTTTCCATAGACACAAAGGCAGTAACTACGGTTTTCGTTATAGAAATACGTGATGCTCTGCAATTGGCCGATGTCTCCTACGTTCATCGCAGTCCCCATACGGGAAAAGTAAAGGTTTATATGTGTAATATCATTGAAACGCCTTATCAAAATGTCACTGGTTTCATGCCCACGCGTGCTTGTAGGAGGCACCCTGATAGATGGGACGGGCGCCGACCCCGTCAGAGACTCCATAGTCGTCATGCGGGATGAGTACATAGTCGCCGTCGGTAAGAGGGATGAGATAGAGATACCAACAGGATCGGAGGTCTACGACGTTTCGGGGATGACGGTTCTCCCCGGGTTTATCGACAGCCACTGCCACTTCGCGTGGATGGGGGTGAGCATGCTCACCACGGTGCCCCTCAGGTACACGGACACCATGAGGGACGCCCTGGAGCTCATAAGGAAGAGGGCCGAGGGGGCCGAGCCAGGCGAGTGGATCATGGGCCGCGGCTACGACGAGGCAAAGTGGCCCGAGAACAGGTACATCACCAGGGAGGACATCGACCCGCTCGCGCCTGACAACCCCGTGGCCATGGTCAGGATATGCGGCCACCTCGTGAGCGCCAACACCAAGGCGTTGGAGGCTGCCGGGATAGACGCCGAGACCCCGGAGCCCGACGGAGGCACCATCGACAGGGACGCAGATGGGCAGCCAACGGGCGTCCTCAGGGACTGCAGGGACCTAATCTGGAAGGTCATACCGCCCACCGACACCGAGATCCTAGTGGAGGGGCTGCGGGTGGCCAGCGACCACGCCCTCAGCCTCGGCTGCACGGGCGTCCACGACGCCGGCTTGGGCCCACAGGAGGTCACGTCCTACCAGCTTGCCTACGACAACGGCAACCTCAAGGTCCGCGCCAACGTCATGCTCCGGAAGGAGACGCCGGAGGCCGCCATGAAGCTGGGCATCAGGACAGGGTTCGGCGACCACCTGCTGCGCATCGGCCCGGTGAAGCTCCTAATAGACGGGAGCCTGGGCGCCCACACTGCCGCACTCTTCGAGCCCTACGAGGACGACCCATCGACCTCCGGGCTGCTGCTGGAGGATCCCGCCGTCATCACCGAGAAGATGAGCGAGGCACACAGCCACGGGTTCCAGGTGGCCACCCACGCCATAGGCGACCTCGCCGTGGAGCACGCCATCGACGCCATCCAGGAGACCCTGAGGCGGATGCCAAGGAAGGATCACAGGCACAGGATAGAGCACTGCGAGATACTGAGCAGCCAGCAGATAGAGCGAATCAGGGATCTGGGAATAGTGCCTGCCATGCAGCCCAACTTCATAGGAGAGTGGAGCGGACCCGGTAGCATGTATAACCAGCGCCTCGGCGACAAGCGTGAGCACATGAGCAACCCGTACAGGGCTCTGCTGGACGAGGGCATAACGGTGGCCTTCGGAAGCGACGGCATGCCCTTCAACCCCATCTACGGGGTGTGGAGCGCCGTCAACCACCCCATGAGGGAGAGCAGGATCAGCCTCGTCGAGGCGATCAAATGCTACACCCTAAACTCGGCTTACGCGGGGTTCCACGAGGAGCACGTGGGCAGCGTCGAGGTCGGGAAGCTGGCCGACTTAGCGGTCTTCGACAGGGACCTGACCGAGACCCCCGAGGAGGAGATAAAGGACGCCCAGTGCTACATGACCCTAGTCAACGGCAAGATACTGTATCATATGGAACAATAAAACATCTATATCGTCGAGCAGGTGACTGGTTTTACGGGTTCTTTAGCCCAACCCTCTCGACAACGTCCACCAGCTTCACGATACCCAAGTCCTTGTCTGGCGTGAACTCGCCCCATCCTTTAACCGGCTCAATTCCATGGGCGTCGAGGAACTTGGGGGACAGCCGTTTCTCCCCCGTCTCCGCGAAGAGCCTTATCGCCTTCTCCCGCTCCCTGGAGTCCGTCACCCGCTGAAGGTGGCCCCGGTATGAGACGAAGCTGTACTCTGAGAGTCGGGCTTGTAGCTCTCTATCTGGACGCAGGCCCTGCTGTCCAAGTCTAGTAGCCTCATCTTCTTCCCATAGTCTGTGAAGTGGAAGTACAGCGTGTCGCTCATGACCACGTACCTGAACGGCGCTAGGTACGGGCAGTCGCCCTCTTTGAACGCTATCCTGCAGAGCATCTCTTCATCGACGAGGCTGGCCACCTCGCCGTCGGTCATCTACGGCAGCTTGACGGGGTTCAAAGCCTGTTCACGGGTATGGGTCTCAACCGACTCGATTAAAACGTTTGCCCCGAGAAAGTTTGAATACCTTTTTAACCCAGCCTCGTTTAGTTTCACGGATTTCAGAAGGCGTGGATACATGAGCAAGCTAGTGACCATAGAGATGATCGTCCGAGGCGACATCATAGACAACAACGTTCTCCGCAAGTTCGCTGACAAGCTCAAACGGCAGAGGTTCACGGCGGACTTCACCAGCACCGTGGCCGTGCCGCCTTTCCTGGTGGCCTCCGAGAGGCACTATCCGAGCCTGGCGGTGCTCTACGGCACCGTGGAGCTGGAGAACATCTTCGAGATGAAGACCCTCATAGACCAGCTCGCGTCCGAGGAGAACCTGGACATCATCTCCTTCAAGCAGCTCTAGAGTGAAGGCGCGTGAACAAGAAACGGGTCGTCGTCTTCGCCGCCGTGATATTACTCAGCGTGTTCGCTTACACGGCCACGGCGGAGACGCTGACGGAGAGCCAGCGGTCGGCCCTAGTGGTGCTCATCGTAGCCGCCGGGCTCTGGACCACGGAGGCGGTGCCGCTGGCCGCCACCAGCCTCCTGATACCGCTGCTTCAGGCGTTTCTGGAAGTTCAGGGCTTCGGGCCGGCCTTGGCGCCGTTCTTCGACACCGTGGTCATGCTGCTGCTGGGCGGCTTCATGCTGGCGGTGTCGGTGGAGAAGTGCGACCTCGACGAGTACTTCGCGTACCTCATCGTCAGCAGGGTCAAAACGGGGGCCCGCAAACTGGTCCTCGCCGTCATGGTAACCGCCGGGTTCCTGAGCATGTGGATAAGCAACACGGCGGCCACGGCCCTCCTCATAACCATGGCGCTTAACATCACCGAGCGTGTCAGGGACGTGAAGGGAAACTTCAGCAAGGTGATGGTGCTGGGCATCGCGTACGCGTCCACGGCGGGGGGCCTCAGCACACTGGTGGGGACGACGACCTGCGCCATGGCGGCGGCCAGCCTCGATGAGCTGGTGGGCTACGAGATAAGCTTCCTGGGCTGGATGTTTTACGGGCTACCCATAGCCGCCATACAGATACTGGTTATCTGGAGGGTGCTCTTTGCCGTGTTCCCTACCGACGTCGAGGAGATACCTGCCTTGGAGAGGGCCAGCACCGAGCTCACTCGGAGGCAGAGGCTCACCCTCGCCGTGTTCGGGTTCGCCGTGCTGGCGTGGCTCACCTCGGTCCTCCCGGAGCCCATAGCCGAGCTGATTGGCTGGAGGGGCCACGGCTACAGCTCCGCCGTGGTGGCCGGCCTGGTTACCGTGCTCCTCTTCTTCCTCGACCTCCTGGACGAGCAGGACATAAAGAACGGAAAATGGGACACCCTGCTGCTCATCGGCGGGGGCCTAAGCCTCGGCAACGCGTTGACCGTCTCGGGCCTCGTGAACATCATAAGCAACTCGCTGCTCGACCTCACCGGCGGCGGCTCCCCCATCGTCACCGTGGCGCTGGTCACCGTCACGGGCCTGGGCATCAGCATCGTGGCCAGCAACACCGCCAGCGCCGGCATCTTCCTCCCCATAGCCATCGGCCTGGGCCAGAGGACCGGGTTCAGCCCGGTGATCCTAGCTGTCGCGGTGGGAATAAGCACTAGCCTGGACTTCATGCTGCCCGTGGGGACGCCGCCCAACGCCATCGCCTACAGCACCGGCAAGGTGTCCATGCCCGAGATGATCAAGGCGGGCGTCCTGCTGGACATCGCCGGGGCTTTGCTCACCATACTCATGGCGTACCTGGTCTGGCCCCACCTCGTGTAGGGTTCTTCAGAGGCGCAAGGTACAGCCACAGCAACAGGGTTTCAACGGTTAATCGACCTTCACCCCGAGCAGCAGCACCGCTACGGCTGCCACGTAGGCGGCGAAGCTGGCTACGAAAATGGGGAACAGACCCAGGCTGTCCGCGATCAACGCCGCCATCATGGGGGCCACGGCGCCCATTACGCTGCCGGGCAGGAAGTAGAGCGCGAAGCCCAGGCCCCTCTGCCTACCCGGGGACAGCTTCGCCATCATGCTGCTGTTGGCCGCCATGCTCAGGTAGTTGAAGAACCCGTGAAGCAGGTAGAGGAGGGTGAAGGGCAGGACGCCGCCCACTAGGAACGCCAGCATGAAGCACGCGTAGCTCGCGGCCAGCACAGAGAGGGTCCACCTCTTGTCTCCGTACCTAGCGGCTAGGTACCCGCCTACGGGCGCCGCGACTATACCCATTATGTAGCTACCGCCCAGTATGAGGCTCGCGTATTCGAAAGCCCACCCCTGGCTCTCCACGAGGTAGACGTTGAGGAAGCTGTTGATCATCCCCGACGCCACCATCTTGGCCCCGCTGTACACCATGAAGAACACCAAGCTCGCCGAGAGGAGGCTGCTCGACTGGCCCTGCTCGACCCTCTCGGCCTCGCTGAGCGCCACGTCCTCCGTCGGCTCCTCCCTTATCCTCAGTATCATGGCGATTCCCAGGAGGAGGGGGAAGAACCAGAAGAGGTAGACCTGCCTCCACTGGAACCCCAGGTAGACGAGGACCGCGAGGCTTATGGGGCCCACGGCCATCCCCAGGGTGCCGCCGGCGCCCTGTATGCCGAGGGCCTTGCTCCTGTCTCTGGGCTTGAAGCTCCTGGAGACGAAGCTGTAGCTCGCCGGGTGGTAGACGGTGGTGTTGATGTATAGGAGGCTCACCGCGATTATCAGCATCGTGGGGCTGTTGGCCATGCTCGCCGTCAAAGCGCCGACACAGGCCACGCCCATGGCGAGTAGCAACATCTTCTTGCTGCCTATCCTATCGCTTAGCAGCCCCGCTGGTATGCTCAGCAACGCCTGGCAGAGGTTGGGTATGGACGCTATGATGCCTATCTGCTGGTTGGTGAGCATGAACTCGTCTCTCAGTACGGGGAACAGCGCCGTGTGGATGTTCTGGAAGCTGTGAGTCATGGTGTGGGTGAGAGTCATCACCATGAGGCCGTAGCTCATGATCCGCGTCTTGCTGTCCACCTGCGCCTCATCCAAGGGTTTCACCGAATGACTACCTATGCCAGCGCGATCCCATATCAACCTAACGCTTAAACAACGCCGCCGCGCTCCTATAGCCATGATCACCCGGGAAGAGTGTATAGCTCTAGTTAAGGAGAACGTGAAGAACGAAAACCTCGTGAACCACATGATAGCGGTGGGCGCCATCATGAAGGGCTTGGCCGAGCGGTTCGGCGAAGACGAGGCTCTATGGGAGGCGGTGGGCATCCTCCACGACGTGGACTACGAGAAGTTCGGAGAAGACTTCAGCAGGCACGGCGCCATGTCCGCCGAGATGGTGAAGGACATCCTGCCGGAGGAAGCCGTGAACGCCGTGAGGCGCCACAACCCGCTGACGGG
>CAZBUI010000033.1:0-14747 GCA_964495055.1 uncultured Candidatus Bathyarchaeia archaeon
CGTATGGCTCAAGCTTGAGAACCAGCAAGTAACGGGCAGCTTCAAGATAAGGGGCGCAGCAAACAAGATACTCCTGCTCTCAGACGAGGAGCGGGGCAGGGGCGTCGTCACGGCTTCCTCAGGCAACCACGCCCAGGGGGTGGGCTACGCTTCGCGTGAGCTGGGCGTAAAGGCGACAATAGTCGTCCCCGAGCGTACGCCGATGGTCAAAATCGACGCCATCAGACGGTACGGCGTGGAGCTTATCGTCGAGGGAGACGAGTACATGGACTCGGAGCGCCTGGCGAGACGCATAGAGAGGGATGAGGGGAAGACCTTCGTCTCGGCGTACAACGACACGGAGCTCATCATGGGCCAGGCCACCGTCGGTCTGGAGATTGTGGAGGACGTCCCGGCTATCGACACGGTCCTGGTCCCCGTGGGCGGTGGCGGCTTGGCGTCCGGGGTCGCGTCGGTCTTCAAGCAGACGGGGGACGCGGAGGTGATAGGCGTCCAGTCGGTGGCCAGCCCGGTGATGTACGAGTGCGTCAAACGGGGCGAGATATTCGACATGCCCCTAGAGGACTCCGTGGCCGAGGGCCTGCACGGCGGACTGGAGCACGGCAGCGTCTCCTTCGACATCTGCAGGGAACTCATAGACGATTGGGTGATCCTCGAGGAGGAAGAAATACTGAAAGCCATAGGCTATATGCTACACGAGCACCATATGCTCGTCGAGGGCGCCGCCGCCGTGGGGCCCGCCGCCATAATGGCCCATCCCGAACGATTCAAAAACAGGAAGGTAGGCGTCGTGATAAGCGGCGGCAACCTCTCGACGGAGATCCTCAGAAGGGTCGTCTAGCCTTCTTTCTCCTCAAGATGCTCCCTTATCATTCTCAGGGTGGCCAGTATCTCCCTGTTTACCTCGTCGGGGCTGAGCAGCTCTCGGCCCGAGTTCAGCTCCGTGGTCGTGACGTACGTCCCGCGTAGCTTCCGTAGCTCCTGAAGTATGTAGTCCCTGACCTCGTCGTAGAATACTATGCCCTCCATGGTCTCCTCGGGCCCCCTCTGGTCTTGCCCCGAGTACCCCGCGGTCTCGATGTGCACCGAGCCTATGCCGAAGAACCGGTCGTATACGCCTGCGACGCTGCTGATGTTGGTGATGGTCCTGAACGGTACGTGGTTCTGGGTCACCGTGAACAGCCCCTTCTTCACGTATATCTCCGGCATGGCCTCCCCAGACTTGGCGATGACCGAGTACTCTATGGTGTCCACGTAGAAGGGGATCACCACGAGCAAAGGGAGCAGCCAGACCATGTTCAAAACGAGGCCCCACCACATGACCGGCCCCAGCCACTTATCGAACAACGCGGCCAGATCCGGGATCTCCCTAGGGTCGACGCTGTGGATGAAGGTCGCACCGAAATAGAAGATGAGAACCATCGTACACCATGCGAGAACCGCTACGTTGATGGACTTGACCCACAGCTTGTGGACGAAGGCCCGCGAGGGCCTGAAAACCTTCCCACTTCGAATGGTCTCCATGGGGGGCCTGATAACCTTAACCTCTACATCACCCATCATGCTCACTCCCTGTTCCTCTGGTAGCGAGGCGACTCCTTTGCCGCCAGCTTGTTGAATATCGCTGTAGACTTCCCGGTCATGGGGAGTTCCTCCTCGTCTGGTCTCAGCTCTATAGCATACTCACCCATGACTACGTCCAGCGCCTCTTGGCACTCGGCCTCCTTGGGGCATCTGTGGCAAGGCTCACCGCCATATGACTCATGCTTGTACCAAACTATAATCCCCATCTCCTCCGTGTATACTATGTACACCTGCGCGTTGGCCTGGTAATCGAACCCGATGAGCAACCCCTTGTAGTCCAGTAGGCTCTCGACGTCGAGGCGATGGCTCACGGCGTGGTTCTCCAGGGCGTCGCTTATCTTCCTGCGTGCCCGGTTCAAAACCCTGGAGACGTAGGCGGGGGACCAGCCTTCCTCGCTCTCGTCTGCGATTACACTCGTCGGCTTGCCCCTTTGGAACTCCAGCCATACCTTAGCCTCGTGCGCCGACAGCAAACCCATGCTACGACCTCTCCCAGCCGCCAGGGATGTGACCCTTATTTATTTGCTGAGACAATTTAACGAAGTATCCGTAAAAAGACTTCCTCGGAGTTAAAAATTGTCCAGACACGCGGAATTGCTCTCCCCTTGGCAGCGAATTAACCGCTACCCGGTTTTTTGACCCAGAGGGGCTTACGCCCTCTCTGGGTCGGCGTCCAGCGCCACTGGGGGAGGAGAAAACCGTGGCAAGCGCATCTATCATTCGGATCTCAACGCCTCCACGGGGTGAAGCCTGGACGCCCTCCACGCCGGGTATAGCCCCGACAGCGATGTAGTAACCATCGCGAACACGACTACACCCAGGCCAAGGGTTATGGAGCTCGAGACGGGCATGTCTATCGCCTGGCCTATCACGTTTCCCAGAGCGAAGCCGACGGCGGCCCCTATTGTGCCTCCTATGACGCCCGTGACGACGGCCTCCGAGAGGAAGATGAGCAGGATGTCGCTGCTTCTGCTTCCGATGGCCTTGAGTATCCCTATCTCCCTGGTTCGCTCCATGACGCTTATGGTCATAGTGTTGACTATGCCGACGCCGGCCACGACGAGGCTTATCGCGGCCACGCCGCCCAGCACGGCCTCGACCGCGCCTAGGATGGTGCCGATCATCTTCTGCATGGACTCCGCGGTCATTATGGTGACGTCGTCCCCCAGCCGCTCCTCGAGGTCCATAACCACCTGGGGCAGGTCGTCCGGGTCGCCGACTCGGCAGGTTACGTACTGGAACTCACCGCCCACCTCGAAGAGCTGTTGACATATCCTGAGGGGCATGAATATGCTCTGATCCTCGTCGCTGCTCATGCCGCCCATGCCCCCCATCTTCTCCATTATCCCCACTACGCGGAAAGACATCTCCTTCTCCTCTCCCCCCACCAGCACTTTGGCGGTCAGCCTGTCCCCCACCTCATACCCGGGTACATCCCGGTCTTTCGGATTGGCGATGTCGTAACCGAGGAGGACCACGGCGTTGTCGCTCCTCGTGAGGAGCCTGCCCTCCTCGACGTCCCAGCCAGACATTATCTCGAAGTACTCGGCCTCGATGCCGTAGACGAAGGCGTAACGCGTCTCCCCCCGCTGGGTCAGGCTGCACATCTTGCCTCCCATCAAAGGGGTCACGGTCTCTATGTTCGCCACCCTCTCGATGGTCTGGATGTCCCTCCAGGTGAAGCTCTGGCTCGCGATGAACCCGGCGCCCATCTCCAGGCTCCCGGGCATGATCATTATGTTGTTGGGGCCAAACATGTCCAACTGCTCACCTATCAGGTCGTTGAGGCCCTGGGTTAGGCTGATGAGCCCCGTCACCGCCATGCATCCTATGAGTATGCCTATCAGGTTCAGGGTGAACCGGAACTTTCGCTCACGGAGCCCCTGGCTCGAGAGTGAAAAAATGTCATAGAACTTCACGTGGGTTTCAGCCTCCTATCCAAATAGCCTTTTAAGCCATCCAATTACTCCGCCTCTCTCCTGCTCTGCACTCGCTTCGGTCCCGGGCTGTTTCTTGACCCATTGTTTTTCCTAATTGAGTGCCCCGCTTCACGCGGACTCTTCTTGACCGTTTCTTGGTAAAGATTTACTTATAAAGATGCCGATTTTTTACCCATGGTAGGTAAATAATTACCATGGAGTTCCAGCATCGGTGTTGAAGACTAAACAAGGGTTTTGTTAACCAACCTTATATTCTCCAGATAAGGCTCTATGAGCGATAACCTTGAAGCGCATCATCGTAGAGGCGGAGAGATGCGCCGGCTGCCGTCAATGCGAGATGGTCTGCAGCTTCCACCACACCATGACGTTCAGCCCCGAGTCCTCCAGGGTGACCGTGATAAAGGACGACCGCCTCGGGCTAGACTATCCGCTGATGTGCCGCCAGTGTAGCGACTGCCCGCCCATGGAGGCCTGCCCGACCCAAGCCCTAACCAGAGAAGAAGGAGTCATCATGGTGGACTGGCAGGCATGCATAGGCTGCGGCGCATGCGTTGATGAGTGCCGCCACGGCGCCGTGAAGCTGCACGACGAAAAGGCATTGATATGTGATCTATGCGGCGGCGGGCCCCAGTGCGTGGCAAGGTGCCCCACAGGGGCGCTGAGTTACGCCGAATCCCCCGAGTTCGTCGAGACGCCGTGTGAAGCCTTCGACAGGCTGAAAAAGGAGTGGGGAATGCATGGCTAGAATCTACGGTTACGCTGGGAGCCTCCTGAGGGTAGATCTGACCAACCAAGCCTACGAGACTGAGAGGATCACAGAGGCAGAGATGAAGGGCTACCTCGGGGGGAGGGGGTTCAACGCCAAGAGACTCTACGACGAGGTGGACGCAGGAGTGGACCCGTTGAGCCCAGGGAACAAGCTCATCTTCGGCACGGGTCCCCTCGTTGGGACCATGTTTCCCACGGCCAGCAGGTTCAACGTCTCGGCCAGGAGCCCCCACACGGGGATACTGGGGGACAGCAACGCGGGTGGCCACTTCGCGCCGGAGATGAAGTTCGCCGGCTACGACCAGATAATACTGGAGGGGCGGAGCGCCTCGCCGATCTACGTGTACGTAGAGGACGACCGGGTTGAGTTCAGGGACGCCTCGGCGATTAAGGGAAGCACGGTCTTCGAGGCCGACTGCTTCATCAAAGGCGAGCTAGGGGACAGGCGGGTCCAGACGGTGGTATGTGGACCGGCGGCGGAGAGAGGCGTGAGGTACGCCGGGCTCTTCGCCAACCAGGTGAGGGCGGCCTCACGCACCGGCATGGGGACGGTAATGGCCTCGAAGAACGTCAAGGCGTTGGCCGTCAGAGGCACCGGACACGTGGAGGTGGCGGAGCCCGAGGGGTTCGAGAGGATGGCGCTGGAGCTGGAGGAGGAGATCAGGGCGCACGAGCAGTACCCCGGCAGGATTCGCATGGGCACCACCAGGATACTCATGATGGCAAACGAGGCCGGTTTCCTCCCCACCAGGAACTACACGTCCGGGGTGTACGAGGACGCCCGCCTGGTGAGCGGGGAGAGGCTGGCCGAGGATTACAACGTCAAGAACAGGGGGTGCTTCGCGTGCACCATACCCTGCAGCAGGGTCTACTCCGTCAGAGAAGGCCCCAACAAAGGGCTCCACGGGGAAGGCCCCGAGTACGAGGCCCTTGGCAGCTTCACGAGCCGAATAGGAAACAACGACCTGGAGCAGGCACTGAAGGCCATCGACCTCTGCAACCAGCTTGGGCTGGACGTGCTCACCGTCGCCGGCTGCGTCGGCTGGGCCATGGAGCTTTACGAGGCCGGGGAGCTCACCGCCGAGGAGACAGGCGGCCTGGAGCTCACGTGGGGTAACATTGAGGCCCTCCAGGAGCTGATACGGCTCATAGCGGACAGGGAGGGCTTCGGAGAAGTCCTGGCGGACGGCTCCGTGGAGGCGGCCAAGAGGCTAGGCAGGGGCATGGACCGAACCATACAGGTGAAGGGCATGGACCTCATCATGGCCGACCCCCGGGGCCTCAAGGGCTTCGGCCTCGGCTACGCCGTCGCCAGCAGGGGCGGCGACCACCTGAGGAGCGAGCCCTTCCTGGAACTCAGCGACGACCCCCAGATAGGGGAGAGGATGTTCGGCGTCCCCGAGTCCACTCTCAGGCTCGCAGACAGAGGAAAGGGGCGGCTCGTGAGCTACTTCGAGGACTGGAACGCGGTCATCGACTCGCTGGAGCCCTGCAAGAACATTATGCAGAACATGATGCTACTGCCCTTCGAGAGAGCCGCCGAGGCGCTGGAGCTGACCACGGGGCTCAGGTTGACGCCGGAGGAGATGAGGGAGGTCGGGGAGAGGATAGTCACGCTTGAAAGGATGTACGGGGTGCGCGAAGGCGTTTCGAGGGTCGACGACAGGCTTCCATCCAGGTTCATGGAATCGCCCCTCAGGGACGGGGCCAGCAGCGGCACCGTGGTGGACTTGGACCTCATGCTCGACGAGTACTACGCTGAGAGAGGGTGGGACCCGGCGACCGGACATCCAACCCCTGAAACACTACGGCGGCTGGGGCTCGGTTCCGCCGTGAAGGATCTCCCCTGATCGACCGTCTTCAATATATTTATTAGTCCGGTGAGTCTCCCGGAGATACGGTGACCGATTTGCCCATGTGCGAGATATGTGGCATGGAGGTGCAGGAAGTCTACGTCTGCGTCGAGTGCAAGGCAGAGTTCTGTGAAGAGTGCGGCGACGTCAAGGCGAATCTGTGCTACGACTGCATGGGCTGGGAGGACGCCCCCATAGATGGCGGAGCATGGGAGGAGGACCACCTCAACTAGAATAGTTACTGTTATCTAATGATTATGGGTAATATACTGGGGGTTTAGTTGCAGCTTGACGCTTTTAGTATAACCCAGCGCGGAGGACTCGAAGGCGTAGAGATCTACATAACGGTCTTCAAGGCCAAGGACATCGTCGACAGGTACAGGATAGACCGGTGGACCATGGACAACCCCGGGGGATACCAGCGTCTGCCTTCGGAGAGCAGGCTGAAGGACCGGCGGGGCAGCCCTCTGCGCTACCTAGTACGCGAGTGGGGGTGCTTCCCCACGTCGATACTCCTGAACATTAGAGGCGACGTGAGGTACGTCAAGGAGAAGGACATGGGCTGGTTCAGCTACGGGATGCTGGACACCGGCGACGAGGGTCTCTGGCTCATCGACGGTCAGCACCGTGTGGAGGCGCTCAAGCGGGCCATCGAGCGCAACCAGGACTTCGAGGACTACCCTGTCATAGCGAGCATCATGAAGCTCCCCGAACGGTTCGACGAGATGATGCTCTTCTACATAGTCAACAAGAGGCAACGGAGCGTGCCCACCGATTTGGTCTACAGGCATCTTCAGAGGATGCTTTGGAAGCGCGGGAAGCAGTGGGTCATGGACTTCGAGGGGAGCAAGGGTGTGAGGATAGGGCTGGCCACGGAGGTGGTGGACATGTTGAACCAGAGCCAAGAGAGCCCGTGGTACGGCAGGGTACAGATCGTGGGCGAGCATAGACACGAGAACCACATAGTCTCGGACAGCGTCCTCATCAGATCCATATCCAACCTGCTGAGGGAGAACATACTCAAGGGGATGCCTGTGAGTGACATCGCGACGCTGCTCACACACTACTGGAACGCCGTGTACCAGCTGTACCCGGAGTGCTTCACGGAGCCCAGCGCCTACACGCTCCTCGGCTCACCGGGGATACAGGTGATGCACATGGTGTTCCCGCTAATCTACTCCAAGTGCATCCAGGAGAACAGGGTCGATGAGACCGTCATGGAGACTCATCTGGAGAAGCTCATGGAGAATACGCCGAGCCACACCATGCCCGAACTCCAGGGCCCGGTGGACTCGGAGTTCTGGTCAAAGACCCATGGGCCCCTCATCGCCCTGTCCACTGGCTGGCAGAACCGTGAGGCGCTGTACGAGGGGCTGGTGGAGAAGATCAGGATCGTAGATGAAGGCTAGGCCTTCTCGATCCTCACCGTGTCTCCGCTCCGTACCTTCTTGAACACCTTCGGGTCTCCCTCTACCTTACCGAAGACGTTGACGGCGCTGGCGGGCCTTATCTCGTCTCCCCTGCTCGCCGGCGTCTTGCCGAAGAATATGCAGAACGCGTTTCCCGGCGGCCAGTAAGCCAGATCACCCAACCCGACCACCTCCCTCGGGTTCTCGGGGCCTTGTTTCACCGGTATCCCGAAGTATATCTCGTCTCCCCAGGTGTTGGCCCTAGCCTCGATGGGCAGCGCCTCCCAAACCGCCTGAGCCGTTTCCGGGTTCTCATCGGTTAGACTCGCCTCCACGGGGCCAGTCGCTTCCGTAACTACTCTGATCCTCATTTATTATCGTGATTTCTTAAAGGTGAACGCTTAAGGTTTTTACCCTAGTCTTGAGTATTGTGTGGGATCGAGATAATGCGTCCAAGATGCGGGGTGACGGCAATAGCCCTACTGACATTGATGTTACTCGCTCAGCCCGTCTCCCATGTCAGAGCCCTGAGCGGCGCAGTCCGCGACCAAGAAGGGGATCCCATAACCGGCGCCCAGATCATGCTCGTAAGCGAGACCAGGTATCTAAATAAAACCGCGTCGGCCCAAGACGGCATGTTCAACATAGACACCGAGTTCGAGAGCGGCGAATTGATAGTCTACTACGACGACCCTGACACCCCTGGAGTTGACTACCTCCCTTACATGAGAGAGGTCACGGACGGGGAATCTGGGCTCGAGGTGGTTCTTCTCCCAGCAAGCTCCATAGTCTTCGAAGGCAGCCTGCTCTACGTCGACACAGAGAACCTCGCCCTCCACGTACAGTATAGGGTGATCGACGCCGACAACGAGACGCTCACTCCGTCAGGCGTCCCGCTCTTATTCGGCTCCCTCTCAAACGGTATGAACGTGATCGAACTTCCTCCCGGTCACCTCGTCGTCCCTCCGGATACGTTCGTGAGGGTGGCGGTCAACAGCACGTTCCTTTTGGGCTCGACCGTGGTCTCCAGAAGCTTCACGACAAGAGAGACCCTGACTGCGGCCAAGGGAGAGACCGAGATCATCGATATACGAATGTACAGCATCCCCATGAACTTCGTCATCGCCTCAGAAGCCGAGGAGGCTCTAGATGAGAGGCTCGAAGAGATGAACGGATACGGTTTCTACCTAACCAAACAGGAGGGAGCCTACGGCACCGCCTTGAGGCAGGTCTCCGAGGCAAGGGCACTTTTCGAGGAAGGCAACTACACCGAGTGCTTCGACGTCTTGAAGAGGGGTTACATAACCCTGGACCACACCCTGGAAGAGCTTAACAGGATGTACAACGACGCCGGTCTGTCAGTGTATATACTCATAACCTTCCTAGCGGCCGCGTCGCTCGTGACAGGGTACCTGCTGGCCGACGGCTTGAAGCGGTTGGCAGTCGACGCCGTGTTATCCGCGGGAAGCCTGGTCATCCTGTACGTGTTCTACCCCGGCTCGAAGATAATACCGTTCAGCGAGTTCGCCGCTGCCAGCGTCGTGACGGTGCTGGCGCTTTCTCTACTCGGCGTCATATTCCCGAGTTTCTTCAGCGTGGACTCAGGAGGCAGGGTCCACACCAGAAACTTGATAATACCCATATTCAGCATAGCCAAGCGCAGCCTCCGGCGGCGTAGGCTGAGGTTCATACTCACGCTGGTATCCATCACACTGCTGGTGACGAGCTTCGTCGCGTTGACAAGCTTCTCCGAGGGGTACGGCCTCATAAAGAACACCTACCCGAAGAAGGGCGAGTGGGAGGGCGTCTCCATACGGGAGGGGGCGTGGACCCGCAGCGAGCCAACCTTCATACTCCTCAGCGAGGCTGAGAGGGACTGGCTGGCCTCCAACCAGGAGGTGGAGAGCCTGTCAACGAAAGCCGAGAACGACCCACAGCGCAGGCCGTACATCTACATCATGGGGGAGCCCGTGATGGGCGTCGTCGGCGTCGACTCGATTGAGGCCGAAGTAGTTGACTTGGCGGGGATACTCGTCCAAGGTAGTCTACCGGACGCTGACGGCGTACTTGTACCTAGCGGCGTCGCGGAACGGCAAGGCTTGGACTTAGGAGACGTCATCACCGTCTCCAGCCTCAGGCTTGAGGTGCAGGGTGTCTTCAGCGAAGAGGCGCTGAACCGCCTCAAGGATCTGGACGGCACGGGCTACGCCCCAGACAAGTGGGTGAACACCAACCCCGAGGGCGAGGCGCCTAACTGGGTTCTAGAGGACTGCGAGGGCTCGGAGGTGGTGATAATGAGCACCGGGACGGCCGTCGAGCTGGCCATGGTGGGCATCCAGAGGATAGCGGCCGTGCTACGAGGAGGTGTGGACCCCGCGGGCTTCGCGGAGAGGCTCGCGCTGGAGAGGGGTTACAGGGCGTACGCCTCCACGGCGGACTCCTACGTCACGTTTAGGCTCGGCAACTACTTCGAGGGCCGCGGCCTCAGCCTCTTAATACCGTGGGCCATCGTGGTCCTGAACGTAGTGATAACCATGCTCAACAGCCTCTACGAGAGGAGGGGCGAGATAGAGATACTCTCCTCGGTGGGTCTGAACCCGGCGCAGGTGTCAGCCATATTCGTGGCCGAGGCTTTCATCACGGGCTTCATCGCGGGAGGGCTGGGATACCTCTTGGGGCTCACCCTCTACAAGGGCATGGCCATCCTCAACATCGGCCTGCAGGTTCACCAGAAGGTCTCGGCCGTGTGGAGCGTCGCGAGCGTGACCCTCGCCATCTCCGCGGTCCTCGCCGGCGCGTACACGGCTCTACGCAACTCGGTGGTGATAACCCCGAGCCTCATGAGGAGGTGGAAGGTAGACAGAGGCTCCGGTGGCTTCCAGGAGGCCTACAAGATAATGATCCCTTTGAAGCTTGAGGCCGAGGAGATAGAGCCATACATAGAATTCATCCACAGGAGGCTGAAGGCGCTGGAGAACCACCCGATCCAGGTGACTTCGTCTATAAGGCTTGAAGGTGCAGGCGAGGGAAAGAGGATTACCTTCATATACAAGACGGTGCAGGCCGCGACGAGCAACTTCTACACGCGGAACGAGCTCAAGATAACGAGGCTGCCCAGCGGGGAGTTCGGGGCGACGCTGGAGTCCCTGGGTGACCCCAACTGGGTTCACGTGACGGGCTCCCTCATCAGAAGGTTGACGATGGAGTACAGCACTAGGGGCTAGCCGCGCTCCACTTTCTCGACCACCCCGTCCCTCATCCAGACGATGCGGTCGCTGGCCTTTATCATCTTAAGGTCGTGCGTGGCGGCCACTAGGGTGAGCCCCCTCATCTTGTTGAGGCCGTGAAGGAGGTCTATGATCTCCATGCCCGTGTTCAGGTCGAGGTTGCCCGTGGGCTCGTCGGCCAAGATTATCGCGGGGTCGTTGGCCAGCGCCCTGGCTATGGCGACTCGCTGTTGCTGGCCCGCGGACAGCTCCGTGGGGCGGTGGTGCAGCCTCTCCCCCAGCCCCACCTGTTCCAGCAGCTTCTCAGCCTTCTTCAGGCCCTCGTCGTGGGGGGTGCCCGCGAAAACCGTGGGCAGGGAGACGTTCTCCAGCGCCGTAAGCACCTGTATGAGGTTGAAGCTCTGGAAGATGTAACCGATCTTCCTGCACCTGAGCCACGCTAGCTCGTAGGCGTCCAGCTGGCTGATGTCCACGCCGTCGATGAATACGCTGCCTTTCGTGGGCTTGTCGAGGCCCCCCACTAGGTTGAAGAGGGTGGTCTTGCCGCTGCCGCTAGGGCCGACGATGGACACGTACTCTCCGCGCTTTATCTCCAGGTCTACGCCGTCGAGGGCCTTCACGGTCTCGGCGCCCATCTGGTAGTATCTCTGCAGGTCTCTTAGCTCTATCACGTTCTCATAGCTCATATCTCAAAGCCTCCACGGGGTTAAGCTTGGAAGCCCTCCACGCCGGGTACAGGGTGGCCACCATGCTGAGGGCTGTGGCCAGGGAGACTGACCCCACGAATATGGCTAGAAGGCTTAACTTGGGTGCGTAAAGCACGATGTCGAAGCCCGCGGCGAAGCCCGTTATGATCATCGCCGATGCCAAGCCGAGGGTGAATCCTATGAGGCCGCCCAGCAGGCCCTGGTAGAAGCTCTCCACCAGGAACAGAAGCACGATGTGCTTGTCGAGGGCGCCAAGGCACTTCATGGTGCCTATCTCCCTGTACCTCTCGTAGACCGCTATCAGCATGGCGTTGGTGATCCCCACGATGGACACCACGAGGGCGACCGCGACGAGCCAGTACTGGTATGACTCGACGGCGACCTGGCCTCCCCCCAGCCTAGCGCTGGTGGAGTACAGGAGGTCGGAGATCACCATGGTGGTGTAGAAGCTCAGGCCCAGGGCGATGGAGGCGATGTTGATGAGGGACCTGTCGAGCCTCCTCCTTATGTACTCGTGGCCAAGCCTCACCGCGTCCATCAGCGTGAACTGTACACGCATCGGGGCTTCCTCGTTCATCTCATACCATTGATCGCTCATGGAATAAAAATCTGCATCTTCAATGAGTTTATTACGGCGTCGGCTAAACCCTAGTTGTATGGATAAGCTGGGCGGACTCGTCGAGATAGTCAGGCCGGTGAACTCCGTTATGCTGGGGCTGGCCATACTCGTCGGCGCAACCGTGACGGGGGGCGCGTCGATACTGGGATCGCCCCTGACGCTTCTCCTCTCCTTCGTCACCGGGTTCTGTATGACGGGGGCGGCCATGGCGATCAACGACTACTATGACAGGGAGATCGACGCCGTAAACGAGCCGGGGAGACCCATACCCAGCGGCAGGGTGACGCCGGGCGAGGCAGTCGCGCTCACAGCCGCCCTTAGCGCCGTCGGGCTCGGGGCCAGCTACATGATATCTTTGAGCGTCACGCTGGTGGCTGCGTTCAGCTGGGTCGTCATGATGCTATACTCGGCTTGGGGCAAGAGGACAGGCTTCCCTGGGAACCTGATGGTCAGTGCCTGCATAAGCCTCCCGTTCATATTCGGGGGGTTGATCACGGGGTCGATTTTATCCAGTCTATACTTCGGCCTCATGGCGTTCCTCAGCAACACCGGGAGGGAGGTCACCAAGGGCATCGTAGACGTAGAGGGAGACAGGGGCGCGGGCGTCAACACAATCGCCGTCTCGAAGGGCCCGAGGACGGCGAGCGTCGTCGCTTCGGCTTTCTACGTGGCAACGGTTGTCTCGTCTTTAATACCTCCCGCTTTAAGACTCGTCTCAGCTTGGTATTACCCGTTCGTAGCCGTGACGGACCTGGGGCTTCTATACAGCACATACAGTTTAATCAATGAGCCAACCCGAGAGAACAGCAGAGCCATAAAAAACAGGGTTCTGTATCTGATGTTGGTTGGCTTGGTGGGGTTCGCCGCAGGCAGCCTGTTGTGAGATACCTGAATTATAGGTAACCATGAGGGGTAAGGGAAAGGTTTATCTCGATGAGAGGGCTACACGCTCAACCTCTCGCTTCCGACGGATAGCAAAGTTGTTACCGTCGTTGTTGGCAGCGCCGATGAGCTGATCCGCGACGAACTCCTCAAGAGTCTTGCGGTTGCCGAAGGTCTGCTCCTTTATACCACGCACAATGAATCGCAGTGCGATGTCGATGCGCCTCTGGGGGCTTATATCTACAGCGAGCCTGTAAACG
Source organism: uncultured Candidatus Bathyarchaeia archaeon (assembly GCA_964495055.1). Classification (GTDB taxonomy): domain Archaea; phylum Thermoproteota; class Bathyarchaeia; order TCS64; family TCS64; genus RBG-16-57-9. The sequence goes on from CAZBUI010000033.1 coordinate 13,250, forward strand.
ACGCCTCCGTATCCGATGCGGGTGGTGTCCTCATTGGGCGAGACGTTCTCGACGGCTCTCACGAGCACCTCGACGGGGTTTCTCCCGGTCTTTAGGTTGATTATCTTGAAAGCGGTCTTGACGCTGTTGGTGATTCTGCTCTTCTCGCCGCCGCTGGACCCGGGCTTTATGAGGCTGTTGATGAAACGCTCCACGATGTTGAGCCTGCTCTTTCTGAACTTGCGTGCCTCGTGCCTGCCGCCGCTATGGGGGAGCCACACTGGCTCCAGGTTCAGGTAGCGCTTCAGGCCGATGTCGCGGACGTCGATGCCCTCGAAGCTCCACTCGTTGAAGAGCTTGATTCCCTCGTCCTGCACCTGTGCTTCGTCTTCGCTCATTTGACCACTTCGTGAGTGCAGTGACTTTGAAAGGGCTACCTAAATAAAAGCATTGTCAACACCCGGGCAGGCTTTAAATCGGAGTGACAAAGCATGATAGCTACCATGTGGCTCAAGGGCTACTCGGCGTCCTACTACCTGCTGTGCGTCGTGGCCTTCCTCTACATGCTCAGCATCATGGTGACGAACCCGATTCTCTCGCTGTTCGCCGAGGACATCGGGGCCGCCGGTGTCTGGATAGGGTACGCCGTCTCAGGCTACTGGATCAGCAGGGTGGTGCTCGAGATACCCAGCGGCTACGTATCATCGAAGTTCGGCTACTACAGGCCCATGCTCTTCGGGCTCGCGCTGACCGTGATGGGGAACATCATGTTGGTCTTCGTGAACGACCCTTTACACCTAGTCTTAGTCAGGGCGGTGAATGGATTCGGAGCGCCTTTCTTCTTCGCGGTCTCCATGACTTTCATCGTGAACCTGTTCGGAGCCGAGAGACGCGGCACGGCTATGGGGGTCTTCCAGGGGATAGAGTTCATGGGGACAATCATCGGTTCCGCGGTAAGCGGAAAGCTCGTGCAGGAGCTTGGCTGGCAGGGCGGGTTCGTAGCCGCCTTGGCGCTCTCGGTCGCCGCCCTGCTGCTCTTCGTCGTCCCGCCCCACATCAAGAGAGAGATCGTTCGGGGGCCGACGAGTAAGCCGCTGACCCTAGGAGAGGTCGTCGGTGTACTGAGAAACAAGACGCTGATGATAATGGCGGCCGCGACCCTGGCCGAGTTCATCATGACCAATGGGTTGATCATAACTATAGTCCCTCTTTTCATGAGGGGGGCCCTCGGCTTCAGCCTCGCAGACGTGGGATACGTTATGGGCGCCCGCTCGCTGGGCTTCGTCGTCGCCATGTTCACGATGGGCTCGATCTCGGACAGGATAGGTAGGCGCCCGGTGCTCATGTTCGGAATGACGGCGACCGCCATCCTAATCGTGGTGATGAGCTTCTTCTCGACGTTCTTCACCTTAGCCGCCGTGATATGCGTGATAGGCTTCACGTCGGGGGCGATATGGATCGTCGGCCCGGTGATCTCCGCGGAGGCGGTTGACCCGTCGCAGCGCGGGGCGGCGATAGG
>CAZBUI010000034.1:0-14614 GCA_964495055.1 uncultured Candidatus Bathyarchaeia archaeon
TACTATCCAGTCGCCTTCCTCGGTGAACATGAGGCAGTGGTGGTAGAGCTGGTAACCGTCCTGGACGAGGCTGTTGTCCACCTTGGCGGCCATACGGCTGGCGTATACTAGGCTATCCACCTTCCACCCGGTGAGGCTGAACACCTGCCCCATCTCACGTATCTCTTGGGACGTCCTGAGGCTGGTCCTGCCCTTACCGCCGCACACCGTTACGCCCATGTCCTCCCTGTCCATGGCCTCCTTGAGGGCGCCGCAGGTCACGGTGGTGGTTCCGCTGCTGTGCCAGTCGTAGCCCAGAACGCAGGCCAAGCTCTGGAAGAACCAGGGGTCGCTCAGCCGCTCCAGGAGCCCCCTGCGCCCGTACTCGTCTATCATGATGTCCACGATGCACTCCGCCATCTGCACCATGCGGCTGAACAGCCATCTTGGCGCCTTCCCCCTGTGGAGAGGCAGAACAGCAGAGCCCGTGTATCCCATGTGGATCGCGGAGCCATTAACGATTAAAACCGTTATCCACCGTGTTCAAGGTGAGACACGAATGAAAGTGCTAAAAGCGTAAAGCCACTGGGTTCAACCATGGAAGCTCCAACACTCAAGGACGTCATGCTTGCGAGGAACAGGATAAGGCCCTACCTCCTCAAGACGCCGTTCCACACATACCCGACCCTCAACGAGTACCTGGGCTGCGAAGCCTACGTGAAGCACGAGAACCACCAGCCCACGGGAGCCTTCAAGATCAGGGGAGGCATCAACCTCATCAGCCAGCTGCCCATGAAGGACAGGGAGCGCGGCGTTGTCACAGCAAGCACCGGCAACCACGGCCAGAGCATCGCCCTAGCCAGCAAACTATTCGGCGTCAAGGCCATCGTTTGCGTCCAGGACGGCGCCAACCCGACCAAGGTCGCGGGCATACGCAGCTACGGCGCCGAGATCGTCGAGCACGGCAGGGACTTCGACGACGCCAGGCTCAACGCCGAGCGCCTAGCCGAGGAGCACGGCTACAGGTACATCCACAGCGGCAACGAGCCCCTGCTCATCGCCGGCGTGGGCACCATGGCCCTAGAGATGGTGGAGGATCAGCCCGACCTGGACGTCGTGTTCAGCCCGGTCGGGGCGGGCACCAACTGCGCGGGCATAGGACTCGTATACAAGACGCTGAGCCCCGAGACCAAGGTGGTGGCCGTTCAGGCCGAGAACGCCCCCAGCGTCTACAGGAGCTGGAAGAGCGGCAGACTAGAGTCAACCGAGTCCGCCCGGACCATGGCCGACGGCCTCGCGACGAGGCAGGCGTTCGAGATGCCTACCAGGATGCTGAGGAACCTCGCTGACGACTTCATCCTCGTCTCCGAGGACGAGATAAAGACCGCCATAAAGACTTACGTGGACAAGGCGCACACCATAGCCGAGGGCGCCGGAGCCGCTTCTCTGGCCGCGGCAACGAAGGTTAAGGCTCAGCTGAAGGGCAAGAAGGTGGGGCTGATACTCAGCGGCGGCAACATAACCTACGAGAACCTGATAGAGTGTCTAGCCGATTAGCCGCCCGCAGCGGTCCACTTCCTGCCGACGTATCCTGGTGCTGCTGATGGGCTTACCGTCCTCAGCCAACACCATGGTTATGACGAACATAAGCAGGGGTCTCAACCCCCGCTCCACCCTCATCTGGTTTATAACCTCGGCTGTGGGCTCCGTCTCCTCGCTCACTATGATGCCCTCGATCTCGGTGCTGTCCACGGTGGGGCCGAACGGGTCCGTGAGGGGCACGATCTTGGCCCTCTCATAGTAACCCCTCTCCCGCAGGAAGTTGACGACGTCCCGGCGCCTCTTCTCGTAGCAGTCTATCTTGTGCTCCTTCTTCAGCGTAGCCGCGAACTCGTCGGTGGTGATCCCCACTACGGCTCGCTCGCCGACGTTGAACGTCTCCTCGAGGAGGAACCAGTGGCCCTTGTGCATCACGTCGAAGGTTCCACCGACGGACACCAGCTTGAGCCTGTTCTCAGCCAAGTGGAGAGCACCTAAACGCAGTATGGAATGGACCCACACAGTTAAGTTTTTTCACTTCGTCGCCGGTGAAAAAAGGATGGTTAGTCGGCGATGAAGCAGGTCATGGTGGTGTTGATCCCCTCGATCTGTCTGATGTTGTCTATGATTATGTCGTGAAGAACGGTGGTGTTCTCGCCCTCGATCATCACGTAGGCGTCGTAGGGCCCGTACAGGAAGTGGGCCTCGAGCACCCCCTCTATCTTCGCTAAAGTCTCAAGTACCTCCGGGCCCATCCCCGGCTCGACCGTCAACAACACCAAAGCTTTATCCATAGACACCATTAAACCCTTGGGAGCCCGGCAATATAAATGGTCCCGGGCTCCGCGAAACCATTATATCCTCTGACTGGTTCAATGAACCGAAAACGAGGTATATCATTGTCCTCAGAGTATTCAAGCCGCATATCGGGGTTCTACAAGAAGCCCGTCGATGAAAGGATCAGCATCATAGCCGAGAAGGTGGGCTTGACGCCGGATGAGGTGGAGACCCTCACGTCCCGGGGCGGGCTCACTATGGAGGCGGCCGACAGGATGACCGAGAACGTCATCGGCACCATAGCCTACCCATTCAGCGTGGCCGTCAACTTCCGGGTGGACGGCAGAGACTACTTGGTGCCCATGGCCGGCGAGGAGCCCAGCGTCGTCGCAGCCGCCAGCAACATGGCGCGGCTGATGCGGGACGGCAAAGGCATCGAGGCCAAGGCCACGGACCCAGTCATGATTGGCCAGATCCAGGTGCTCGACATCCCTGACATATACGCCGCGGTTAAGGCAGTAGAGGAAAACAAGGGCATACTCATCGATTCCGCCAACGAGCTGGACCCCGTGCTGGTAAGATTCGGCGGGGGAGCCAAAGATATAGAGCTGAGACCCATCGAGACAGAGGACGGCCCCATGCTCGTCGTCCACCTCCTAGTGGACTGCAGGGACGCCATGGGGGCCAACGCCGTCAACACCATGGCCGAGGCGCTGGCGCCCACCATAGCCGAGCTCACGGGCGGGAGAACGCTGCTCAGGATAATAAGCAACCTAGCCGACAGGAGGCTCGTCACGGTCAAGGGGAAAGTGAAGAAGGAAGACCTCGGAGGAGAAAAAGCGGTCAACAACATCGTCTCGGCTTGGGCCTTCGCGGACGCCGACCCCTACAGGGCGGCCACCCACAACAAGGGCATCATGAACGGCGTCGCCGCCGTGGCCCTCGCCTTCGCGCAGGACCACCGCGCCCTAGAGGCCGGCGCCCACGCCTACGCCACGAGGGACGGCCAGTACAGGAGCATGAGCCGGTGGAGCAGGGACGCTAACGGCGACCTCGTCGGCGAGATGACCCTCCCCATGGCCGTGGGCCTCGTCGGGGGAGCCACCCGCAGCCACCCCATGGCCCAAGTGGCCCGCAGGATACTGGGTGTAGACAAGGCGGTGGACCTAGCCAAAGTCATGTGTGCAGTCGGCCTCGCCCAGAACCTCGGCGCCCTAAGGGCCCTCACGCAAGAGGGTATACAGCAGGGCCACATGAGGCTTCACGCCCGGAATCTGGTGGTCATGGCCGGCGCCCAAGGCGCGATGATAGAGAAAGCCGTGAAGCTCCTCGTGGATTCGGGCGAGATCAGGTTCCCCAAGGCACAGGAGATCGTTAAACAGCTGAAAAACCAGCCCTAGGTCACCGTCTTGACCATCGAGATCGACGACGCGGGCACAGGGGACATCCTCTTCGGCGTCGTCATAGGAGCCTACAGGCCCGAGACCGACCACTTCATATACGACATGATCGGCGTGAGGTACTTCCAGGAGCCCGTGTACGGTAAGAAGAGGCACCTGAACGAGGCCCGCAGGATAGCGCTGAGACTCGTGGAGAGGCTTGGGCTCGGGGAGGAGGAGAAGATACTGATCTGCACTGGCGACATCCTCAACGAGGCGGCGGAGGCCCTCATGGAGCAGTACGGCGAGGAGCGCATAGAGCGAAGGAAGATCGAGGGCCGAGCCCAGTTCCTCGTGGAGCGGGCCTACGCGGACGAACTCCGCAACATCGGGTACGAGCCCCGGGAGGACCGGACCGAGAAGTGGGGAAAGAACTTCTGGCACATGTACAACTGGGTAAAGAAAGACCCGAAGAACAGGCTACGGTGGACCAAGTCAGCCTTCCCCAACCTCAAGAAATACCCGCTCTTCAGGTAGCCGGGTTCTCTATACTCTTTTATTTAACAGCAGACAGTCTAAATTGAACGGATATGAAGCCCTGGCTCCTAAACATACTTGCCTGCCCCATCGACAAGCATCACCCCCTCGAAGCCTACTTCTTCAAGTGGGAGACCACCGACGCGGAGCTCGAGAAGATAAACAGAGACGCCGGAGTAACCACAGTCCACTTCAAGAAACAGTATATCCACCTGGCAAAACAGATAGCCGACGGCACCATAAGCCCCCCGGCTCTGGGGGAGATCACCGATGAGACGGGCTCCACGTACTCCCAGGAGCTGTACACCGACACCAAAAAGTTCCTCAGCCGGTTGTCCTTCGAGAAAAACCACGAAGAGGAGAAGCTGCTGAGAGACTACCCGGAGGGAATAGACGTGCTCTACAGGTACCTGAACCTCATCGAGGTCGAGGAGGGGCTCCTGCGCTGTCCCAAGTGCGGGAGATGGTACCCCATAGGCAGCGCCGTCGAGACCATCCCGGAGCTGATGCCCGACGACCTCCGGGAGAAGGAGCGGGACCTTGAGTGGCTCACCAAGTGGAAGGACAAGGTGCCCGAAGCCATCCTCAAGGAAGGTAAACCTTTCACGCTGTGAGGCTTTCCTCTTTCACCTTCTTGGTTACCCAGTAACCCATTCCCAACGCGACTACCGTGATGGTCAACTCCGAGTATACCCAGCCGTACCTCACGGTGGCCAAGGCGGCGAAGTCCACAAAGAAGTGCAGAGCCACGGCTCCCACCAGGTACCTCACGTCTCTTCTCCTGAAATACTCCAGCACCATGACGGACAGTCCTATCTGAAGCGTCATCGCCCCAAGCCTCTCGTAAAGCCCCACGAGCGGCAGATAGACCGGGGAAAACAGTATGGAGTCGAGGATCGGCGGAGGGATCAGGGCCGGCTTGAAAAGCATCAACACTCCCAAGGTGAGGACGTTGATCCCCACGATGAAGACCGACTCTATTCCGCCGTGCCCCGCCCCGTACATGAGCACATTCTCTAGGCTGTGTTCATCGACCACGTATCTGTAGGCAACGTATCGGGCTCCCTCCTCGAAGACCCCGGCGGTTAGCGACGGGAAAGCCAGCAATACGAACATTGTCAAGGTGCCTCCGTAGCCCTGCGTCAAAACCTTGGAGGAGACATAGCTGTTCAGCGGGAACCTTATTAGGGAGGCTATGAACATCAAGCCTCCGACGAAGAACCGCCTCCAGCTCACCCCCAGACGGCGCCTCAGCGTTAAACCGAGGCCGAATGGGATCAGGATCTCCAGAGCCCCCGAGATGAAATATACCACTCCCCTGATCATGTCCATGGGTGTCACCCCATACTTTGAGATTCCGTATTTAACCTCATCACTAATATGGTTATTTGACAGGTGCCCCCGATAATCGTATAAAGGTAGCGGGAAAATACTACACACGGTGTATTAATTGAAGTTTAAACGGTATCTCTCGTGCATAGACACCCACTGCAGCGGCGAGTCCACCCGTGTGCTGGTGGGCGGCGTCCCCAAGCTCATCGGGAAGACCATGCAGGAGAAGCAAAAGTACTTCCAGGGCCATTATGACGGCCTCTTGGGCACCATGCTCAAGGAGCCCAGAGGCTTCGAGGGCATGCTGGGCGCCGTGCTCACCGAGCCGTGCCACCCCGACGCCGACGTAGGCGTCATATACCTCTGGACCGACGGCTACTTCAGCGCCTGCGGCGACAGCACTTACAGCTGCAGCGCGGCCCTAGTCAACACGGGCATGGTCGACGTAAAGGAGCCAGTCACCAACATAACGTTCGACACGGTGGCGGGCCTCGTCCGCACGAAGGTCGAGGTCGAGGGCGGCGTCGCCAAGGCCATCTACATGCAGGGCGTCCCCAGCTTCTACTGGAAGACAATGAAGTTCGACATCCCCGAAATCGGAGAAGTCGAGGCAGACATCGCTTACGGCGGCCTCTGGTACGCCTTCGTGGACGCCAACAGCATAGGGCTGGAGCCGACCCTGGAGAACAAGGACTACTGGATACCCCTGGGCTGGGACATGAGGAACTATATAAAGGACCGGATAGAGCTGGATCACCCCGAGTACCCCGAGCTTAAGATACTGGATCTGGTCACCTTCCACAACGAGCCATCCAAGAAGGAGTACACGAGCAGGCACTGGAACGTGTTCGGGCCCAAACAGAGCTGCCGCAGCCCAGCCGGCACATGCACCAACGCCCGCATGGCCGCCATGTACGGCAAAGGCGAGCTCAAGCCCGGGGACGAGGTGAAGTTCGAGTCCACCATAGGCACGGTGATGGTGGGCAAGATCGCCAAAGAGGTCAAGGTGGGTAAATACAAGGCCATAGTCCCCGACGTCATGGCCACCGCCTACATAACCGCGTTTAACCAGGTCGTCGTCGACCCGGACGACCCGCTGAAAGCCGGCTTCCTCTTCTAAGCCTCTTCTTTTTTTACCATAAGCATCTCGGGCGCGTGCACCTTCAGGAGCTCCTCCACCTTCTTGAACTCCCCGAGCGTCTTGTTGCCCTTCTTGGTCATCTCATATGTGTCCGTCTTCTGGCCTCTCTCGTTGTAGCCCTGGGAAAGAAAGCCCTGCTGGACGAGCTGGCCGATGATCTCTCTGGCCTTCTTGGTGTTGACGTAGGTGGTCTCGATGATCTCCATGAGGCTGGTGTTGCCGTCGTTTATCGTCTCCAGTATCTGCATCGATGTCTGGTACTTGGAGTGTCGCATGGACATATCTGCTCGTTTAATTTAAAACCAATTAAAGGATTATCAATCAGTGTTACTGGATAACGATACATATCAAAGGAACATTTCTCCCTTCGGGGAGGCGCTGGTGACCTATCAAGCCTATTAAATAGTAGTGTAGAAGCCTTTCAATGAGGCGTGACAAATTGCCTAAGGAACAGATATTGTTAAGCGCCGGAGACCCGGATGTCGAGGCCCCCCAGTACGCGATCAACGAGGCTCTCCTCGGCATCATCGAGGGTGGGATAAATACCCACTACCCCCACTACTCGGGGTACCCCGAAGCCTTCCAGGAGGCAGTCGTTGACTATTACAAGAGGTTCACGGGCGTCGAGTATGAGCCAAAACACGTCATACCCGCTGCGGGCAGCAGCGCCGCCCTCTACGTGGCCCTGGCCACGGTCCTCCGGGAGGGCGACGAGGTTCTCCTGTTCACCCCATACTACATGGGCCACAGGAGCATATTCGACGGCATGGGCGTCAAGATGAACACCGTGCCGCTGCTCAAGGAGAGGAACTACCACCCCGACCCGGGCGTCATCGCGGACTACGTGACACCCAAGACGAAGGCGGTCCTGCTCTGTAACCCTTCCAACCCGACGGGAACCGTGTTCAACGAGGAGGAGTGCAAGGTATTGGGCGACCTGGCCGTGGACAACGACATGGCCATCCTCGCCGACGAGATATACCTCCACTATGTGTACGACGGCAACGAGTTCGTGAGCATAGCGGGGCTCAGTGACGAGTACAAGGAGCGCACCTTGGGCATAATGAGCTTCAGTAAGACCTTCAGCATGACAGGATGGAGGCTCGGCTACGACATAGTCCCAGACCGTTACCTCGAGGAGGCGACCAAGATCAGAGCCATGACGGCTCCCCGGCCCGCGACGTTCGTGTTCAGGGCAGGCATCTCGTGTCTCCGAGGCGACTTTAAGTACGTGGAGGAGCGCTGCGCGGAGTACAAGAAGAGGCGCAACTACTTCGTCAAGGCGGTGGACGATCTGGGCTGGCCGTGCCACATGTTCGAGGGAGCGTTCTACGCCTGGTTCGATGTCCGCGGTACAGGCATGGGCAGCGTGGAGTTCCTTGACAAACTCAAGGAGAGCCAGAACCTACGGTTGAGCCCAGGCAACCGCTTCGGCGCAGACGGATTCATTAGAGTGCCTCTGGTGAAGCCCGTACCGGTCCTGAGAGAGGCCGTGAAGCGGCTTAAAGCCTTCAAGGCCAGCCTCTGACCCCCAACTTTTATTGCCCCGTCCATATTCCTCCCTAGTCTGATGTTAAGCAAGAGAAAGGCGCTAAGGAGGAGGACGGCGAACAAGCTCGTCGAGGAGCTTTCGTCTTTGTTCGGAGATATCGACGCAAAGAGGTTCGAGTCCGCCATGCTGGATGAAGCCACGGTGTACCTGCTGGACGACGCAATCGAGTTTGTGAGGGACGGCGACGACCTCTATCCCTACCTGGCCGGCAGCCACGTGGACCGACTTCCCAGGGTGGTCGTGGACATGGGGGCCATACCATACGTCTGCAACGGAGCCGACATCATGGCTCCAGGGATAACGGACATGGACTCATTCGAGGTGGGGGACCTCGTCGTGGTTAGAGACGTAGCCCACGGCAAGGCTCTGGCCATAGGCAGGGCTCTGAAGAGCGCATCCGAGATAGAGACCTCTAAAAAGGGCAAGGTCGTAAAGAACCTCCACTACGTGGGGGACCGTCTCTGGGACGCTGCCTAGAAGTGTCTAACCATCTCTATCTTGGGCAGGAAGAAAACGAAGGCGACCACCGCGGTGCCGATGAATATCAGTATGAAGAGCCACATGCTCCACTGGAAAACCTTCCACCAGATGCCAAACTTCTCCACCCCCTCCCTGTAGCTTCTCTCGTAGGCGAGTATGGCCTCCTTCACGCTGAGGGGGAGTCTCCTTAGCGAGGCCAATAGCTTCCCCAGCCTACCCTGCTTCGGCACCGTTGTTCACTCCTATTTGCTTGGCTGGGTCTTTATTTCTTTGTGTATCTATGCAGCAACCTTTAAATCAAAACATGAAACAACATTCATATGAATTAATCTTCATTGGTGTGTTTGATGGTTAATCGAGATATAGTCAACATAGATGAGAAGTGCGACGGCTGCGGGCAATGCATCCCCAATTGCGCCGAGGGCGCCCTCCAGATAATGGACGGCAAAGCTCGGATAGTAGACGACTCCTACTGCGACGGGCTCGGTGCCTGCCTGGGACACTGCCCCCGGGACGCGATCACCATAATAGAACGCGAAGCCTCAGAATTTGACGAAGAGGCAGTCCAAGAACACTTGGAGGTTATGAAGAAAAGTGAGGCTATGGCAACTGGCTTCCCGGCGTCTCAGGTCCAGCAGCTTGAGATTAGTCCAGATATGGACGAAGTTGAGATGTTTACCCCGTCTGCCCTCCGGCACTGGCCGGTCCAGCTAAACCTTGTACCCGTCAAGGCGCCCTTCTTAAGGGACGCAGACCTGCTTCTACTGGCTGACTGTACAGCTGTCGCGTATCCCGCCCTCCAACAGAAGCTGCTGGAGGGAAGAACAGTAGTAATGGGGTGCCCCAAGTTCGACGACGTTAAACACTACATAGAGAAGCTGACGGAGATGCTGAAGGTTAACGACGTTAGGAGCCTGACCGTGACTCACATGGAGGTGCCTTGCTGCAGCACGCTCAACGTAGTCGCCCGGCGCGCCCTAGATACTTCCGGCGAGATGATCCCTACTCAGCGCCTGATGGTCTCCGTCGGCGGAGACATCGAGAGAGCCTAGGAGTTTCCTTTGATTCGTTTATCGCACAAACTTTAAAGGCAATGCGCTGTGACTTATTGAGATTCGGTGAACCTTAAATGGGTATGCTTGATGACATCCGCGTCCTAGACTTCAGCCACGTCTATTTCGGCCCCTACAGCACCATGGTAATGGCCGACATGGGCGCCGACATCATAAAGATAGAGCCCCCTTGGGGCGAGATTGCCCGGCTCTACCCACCTCATTTTGGTGGTGTCAGCTATGTGTTCCACTACCTAGACCGGAACAAGAAGGGGGTGAGTCTAAACCTCAAGGACCAGAGGGCCAAGGAGATAATATACGAGCTGGTGAAGCAGTGCGATGTGGTCGTGGAGAACTTCAAGAGGGGCACCATGGACAAGCTGGGCTTGGGCTACGAAGACCTGAAGAAGATCAAACCAGATATAATCTACGCCAGCCTCAGCGGGTTCGGTCTAGATGGCCCGTACTGGGACCGACCCAGCTTCGCGCCCATCGCAGGCGCCTACAGCGGCTGGTACAGGCTCACCGGCGACAACGTGGACCCGGAGGGGCCGCCGATCGTCCCAGCGGCTTGGCACGGCGACCTAGACCCCGGCCTCTGGGCGGTGGTGGGCATCCTCGGCGCCCTCAGGCACAGGGACAAGACGGGCGAAGGCCAGCTGATCGATGTCTCACAGCTGGACTGCATGCTGGCCCAGACGGGGGTCCAGATCACGGGGTACACCCTCAGCGGCAAGTTGCCCTGGGAGCACAGTCTGGACAGGGTCATGGGGCCTTCCACCTTCGGGGTGTTCCAGGCTAACGACGGCTATGTCTACGTGGCGGCGGACCCCAACATGCACCAGAGGCTCATGGCGGCCATGGGCGTCGATGATCTGGGCACGGGCCGCGCGGTGCTGGAGAAATGGGTAAGCGAAAAGACTGTGGATGAAGTGGTTGAAGTCCTCGTTGCTGCAAGCGTACCCGTGGCCCCCATACTTCAGATAGACGAGGCCATAGAGGACCCCCACGTAAAGGAGAGGGGCACCATCGTCGAGGTCGAGCACAAGACAGCCGGGAAGGTGCGTATGCCGGGGTTCCCGTTGAAGATGAGCGCCACGCCCGGTGAGATAAGGATGGCCGCGCCCCTGCTAGGCGAGCATACCGCCAAGGTCCTCAAGGAGATGCTGGGCTACAACGACGAGCAGATACAGGAGCTCCGAAAGGCCGGCGCCATAGTCACATCTTAACCGTCTATATCACTCTTTTATACGGCGAGACGTTTTTCTCAGGTGAGGCAGTATGCCGGGGTTCCCCGAGCAGCGTAAAGAGATGGTGAAACGGTACACTAGGGCAGGGTACATCCGCTCCCAGGCCATGGCCGACGCCATGCTGCGGGTGCCGCGGGAGGAGTTCATGGACTCCCGGTACAGGGAGTACAGCTACTACGACCAGCCCTTCCCCATCCCGGGGGACGGCAGGCAGACCATAAGCGCCCCCTACATGTACCCCGTGAGCTACGAGCCGCTGGGGCTCAAGAAGGGGGTAAGGCTCCTCGAGGTAGGGGCGGGCTCGGGGTACGGCGCCGCCCTGGCCAGAGAGCTCGTCGGCGAGAAGGGCCTCGTCGTGGCGGTGGAGATAAACCCGGTAACCTTCGAGTTCGCCAGAGAGAACCTGGAGCAGACCGGCTACGGTGACGTGAAGCTGGTGCTTGGAGACGGATCAATCGGGTATCCAGAGGACGCCCCCTACGACGCCATAAGCGTCACGGCGGCGTGCCCCGAGGTGCCGCCCCCCCTCGTGGAGCAGCTCAAGGCCCCGGGGAGGCTAGTTGGGCCGGTTGGCGGCGACAGGTACATGGGCCAAGACATGCTGCTGCTGGAGAAGGACAAGGTTGGCCGCGTCTCCCGGAGGAACCTCATGAAGGTGGTTTACGTGCCTCTCCTAGGGGAGCACGGGTGGAAGCCGAGGTGAAGAGATGGAGGGTTTAAAAGCGGTGTGTCTACTCAAAGAGGGACGGTTATGAAGGCGGGCGTCGTCTCACGCACAGACATCCCCCACGCTTTGTCGCTAACCAGGCGCATCATAGATCATCTAGTTGGGCTCGGCGTGGAGGTCAGCGTCGAGACCGACACGGCGTTAGCCCTTGAGCTGGAGGATAAAAACACCAACCTCAGCGACATGGAGGGCGACTTCATGGTCACCGTGGGCGGCGACGGCACCATCCTTAGGGCCGCGATGGAGATGAAGACCCCCGAGACACCCATACTGGGCGTCAACATGGGCCGCCGCGGGTTCCTGAGTGAGGTAACGGTGCCCGAGGCCGAGTGGGCCCTAGAAAAGGTGCTGGAAGGCGACTATTACCTCGAGGAGAGCATGAAGGCGAGCAGCAGATGCCTCCAGCTGGAGGAGAGCTTCCCGGACGCCCTGAACGAGGTGCTCATAGCATCGCCTCTGCCCTCCAAGATGGTCTTGCTCGGGTTGAGAGTAGACGGAGAGCATATAATCGACGTGCAGGCGGACGGGATCTTGGTTTCCACACCCGCGGGCTCCACCGCGTACAACATGTCGGCCGGAGGCGCCGTCTTAGCGCCCGGAATCGAAGGCTTCTCAATCACGGCGGTGTGCCCCTACAGCTACTTCAAGAGCATCGTGGTGCCCCCCGACTCCATTATAACCCTGGAGCTCCTCAAGCCGAGAGCGGACGCTGTCGCCATCATCGACGGCCGGTCGCTGCACCCGTTGAAGCCGTTCAACACGGTGGAGTGCTACGCCAGCGAACAGGTGACCCGGTTCATAAGGTTCAGATCGTTCTACAGCCGCATACAGAAACGCATATTGACCATCCAGTCCAGGTGAGCGGGGTTGCTGTCGCTCGTGCTGGACTCGTCCGCGTTCATCCAGGGTCTCGACCCGCAGGACGAGGCGGCTTACACCGTGCCCCTCGTGGTTGAGGAGCTGAGAGAGGGGCTCACCACCGCCCGGCTAAGGATCATGGAGTCCACGGGCCGGCTCAAGGTCGTGGAGCCCGAGCAGGGCTTTCTCGACATCGTTGAAGACGAGTCGCTGAGGATGGGTGAGTCACACGCCCTGTCGGCGACCGACAAACAGGTGCTGGCCCTCGGCTTAAAGCTGAGACACGAAGGGCTGGACCCTGTGATAGTCTCCGACGACTACTCTGTTCAGAACATGGCGGACGCCCTCAGCCTTGGACACAGAGGCCTGGCGACCCCAGGCATAAAGAGACGGTTCACGTGGACCCTTTATTGCCCGGGCTGCCGGAGAGAGTACTCGGAGCCCCAGCCCGACGACGTCTGTCCCGTATGCGGAACCGGGCTCAAGAGGAAGCCCGTCAGGAAGCGGAGGGTCACGCGTCGAGGCGGGGCATGAACCTGCCCAATCCCTTCTTGGGCAGCACCTAATCATCCTTTATGACCATTTTTCCCCCGGATTATCGAGTAGATGGGTCAACCTTTCACGTTGAGCCCTGAAAATAAAAGAGGTCACTTCCCTTTGAGCATCGCATCGAAGAACCTGTTCGCCTCCTCCCTGAGCATGGCTTTGACCTCGGGCGGGTAATCGACGACAAGCCTCTTCTTAACTTCCTCGTCCACGGCGCCATTGGCAACGATCTGCCGCCCCGCCTCCTTCACCGCCTCCGTGAAATAGGCAATCTGTTTGCTGCCCTCCGGGTCTTCCAGGATCTGGGCGGACGGTAGGAGTATGTGTAGCGCATCAGGGAACAGCATTCTTGCGACTTTGAAGTTCTCAAGGTCTGGGAATCCCGCCACCGCCGCCAGCACCGTCTTCTGGGGTTTTCGCTCGTGTCTCGCGGGGTGCCTCGTTGACCCCTCCCTCTCCTCCATGTAGGGGAGGGCGGTGGGGAGCATCCTCTCGGCCAATCTCTGGAGGTAGTGGGTGATGTTGTAGTTGTAGATGGGTGTCCCGAGGTAGATGACATCAGCATCTCCCCACCGGGGGATTATCCAGTCCATGTCGTCCCTGTGAACGCACCTCCCGGGGGTTTCTGTCCAGCACGTGAAACACCCCAGACACCCCTTCACGTTGAGGTCGCAGACGTAGTGTCTCTCGGTCTCCGCGCCAGCCTCCTCCGCTCCCTCAAGGAAGAGGGTCATCACGATCTCAGAGACGCCCTTCTCTTTCCTGGGGCTGGAGTTGAACGCCAGAACCTTCATGCCGAAATAATGGAATTACCTGTTTTAGTTGTATCGTCGGCAGGGTTGATTTTTAAGGAAGCCCGCGTCATAGCCTTGAGAAAGGGAGCAACGAAGCCTTGCACGCCATAGAAGCCGTAGACTTGGTGAAGAACTTCGGCGACACCAAGGCTCTCAGGGGCGCAAGCTTCACCGTCAACGAGAACGAGATATACGGCCTCATAGGCCCCAACGGCGCCGGCAAGACAACCACGCTCAGAGTGCTGAGCACGCTCATCAGCGCCTCCAAAGGGAGGGCCGAGGTGTTCGGCCTCGACGTGGCCCTGCAGCCCGAGAAGGTGAGGGAGATTCTGAGCTACCTCCCTGAGGAGGCGGGGCTCTACCAGCACCTCACCGGCCTCGAGTTCCTAGAGTTCATGGCGGGCTTCTACGCTGACGACAGGGAGAAGCGGGTCAGCTTCGTCGAGGAGGGGAAGCTCATCTCCGGCCTCGGCGACCGGCTCAGGGACAGGTCCAACGAGTACAGCAAGGGGATGAAGCGCCGGCTCCTCCTCGCCAGGGCGCTCATGATGAAGCCCCGCCTCGCCATACTGGACGAGCCCACTTCGGGGCTGGACGTCATCCAGAGCGTCCACGTGCGAAACATGATCAAGGACTACGCGGACAGGCAGGGCGTGACGGTCCTCCTCTCC
>CAZBUI010000035.1:0-14595 GCA_964495055.1 uncultured Candidatus Bathyarchaeia archaeon
CGCGGGGGTGTTGTTGCTGGGGTCCACCGGGGAAGCCATAATGCTCACGGCTGAAGAGCGGAGGAAGATCATTGACGTCGTGCTGGACGAGGCGAACGACAAGACCCCTGTGATGGTGGGCGTCGCGGCTGTCACCACCAGACAAACCATAGAGAACGCGAGATACGCGAAGGAGGCGGGTGTTGCCGCCGGCCTCATAGTGCAGCCGCCTTACATCAAGCCGACGCAGACCGCCCTATACCAATACTTCAAGGACATAGCCGACGCAGTGGACATGCCTTTCGTCATCTACAACAATCCGGAGCGCTGCGGAGTCAACGTCGAGCCCGAGACCATCGCCCGGCTCGCCCAGCACCAGAACATCGTCGCTGTCAAGGAGGCGGGCCCCAACCCCTACGGCGTCATGAGGACAGTAGAGCTCACACGCGGCGAGTTCAACGTGCTCTGCTGCGACTGCCCCTTCTACGCGCTGATACCCGTCGTCATGAGCTCAGGCGGCAAGGGAACCAGCAACGTCACCGGGAGCCTGTGCCCAAGAGAGGTGGCCAAGATAAGCAGGCCCTGGGAGGGCTACGGGGACGCAGAGACCATGCGGGAGTACCTGTACAGGTACCTGCCCCTCATGAGGATGATGTACAGCGAGTCCAACCCGGTCCCCCTCAAGTGGGCGCTGAACCAGGTGGGAGCGAACGTGGGGAAACCCCGTAAACCGCTGCAGGAGCTGGGGGAGGCGAACCAGCATGCCATGCGTCAGACCATGGAGCGTCTCGGCATCATGGCTGAGGACAGCTACCAGCGGGAGTACTTTGCCAGAAAATAACTACGAAAAAATGGTAGGGGTTACTTCAGCTTCTCTATGAGGTGGTCGATGGGCACCGCGGGCATGCTCAGAATCTTGATGGTGCCCCTGCTCCCCAGCTCGACGCTCATCTTGAACACCGAGTCGTTGTCGGGGGCCTCCACGATGTTCACGAAGTCGTAGGGGCCCAGGACGGCGTACTGCTCCACCACCTTGACGCCGAATGCCTCGATCTCCTTGTTGACCTCCTTGATGCGCTCAGGCTTGCTCTTCAGAGTCTTCTGTCCGTCGGGTGTCAGCGTTGATAGAAGGATGTACTTGGCCAATGTATACACCAAGATGACGTTGAAGAGGGACACTGATATGGTTATCGATTCCTTACGCCGACAGAAACACACCCTTCCCGAGTTTCCGCCACACAGTCATGGATGATCTTCTAGGAGAGCTCGCACTATCTTGATCATCATGTCGATGAACTCCCGTTCGGAGCCGAACGTCGCCTCAATATAGACGAACCGGTGCACGAGGACGTCTACGACCTTGTTGACTCTCGCCTCCCTGCCGCCGAGGCTGAGACCATCCTCGGGGTGCCTATCAAGGAGCATTCCGAGAACCCCAGTCACGGGCTCTGCGTCTGACCTCATCATCTCCTCCAACGACACGGACTCGGCGACCCGGTCGTATGTAGTCAGATTCGACAGCACCTCGCTCTCCATGGCGGCCAGGGCCAGCCTTTCCTCACGATGGATCTCGATAAGGGTCTCCAAGAGCAGTTCGAGTCCCTCGTCGAGGGACGCCGTCTCCCGTAGGCGCTCTGGGGCGAGCTGCTCCTCAAACCTCTTCACGTATTTATCTGCGATCTGTTCGCGTATCTCCATGAGTATGGACGTCTTCCCGTTCGGGAAGTGGTAGTAGAGGGTACCGATGCTGACCCCTGCCTCGTGGGCTATCTCGTTTACGTTGAGGTTGGCGTAGCCCACCTGGGTGAACATCTCGCCGGCGACGCGCAGTATACTTTTCTTGGCCTTGGACTCCCTCATCACGTCAGTCTGTGTGGCTCCCCCGATTTAGATATTTCGAGTTCGAGTCGAAATCGACATGTTTATATCCGACAAAACTCCCTCAAATTCGAGTCCGACTCGAATACCGTGAGCATCATGACCCAGAGAAGCGATCAGACCGAACAGCACTTCTTCGATTTCGCCGCCGAGGCGGGCCTGACGAAGCACTTCGGCGGCATAGAGGCAACAGACGAACTCCTCGAGCTGTGCAGAATAGGGGAAGACAGCTGCGTCCTGGACGTCGGCTGCGGCGTCGGACAGACCCCCTGCTACATCGCAAAGAAGTATGGCTGCAGGGTGGTCGGTGTTGACATCAACGAGGGGATGATCGAGAGGTCCCGGGAGACGGCGGAGAGGGAAAGAGTGTCGGACAAGACGGAGTTCAGGGTCGCGGACGCCCAGAACCTGCCCTTCATGGACGAGACCTTCGACGCGGTCATCACGGAGTCCGTGGCCGTCTTCCCGGAGGACAAGCGGAAGGCCGTCAGGGAGTACGCGCGGGTGACGAAGCCCGGCGGCTACGTCGGGCTCAACGAGGCGGCGTGGCTGAAGACGCCGCCTCCACCAGAAATAATCGAGTGGGCGTCCCAAGACCTGGGTGCATGCGTGAAGCCTCTCACCCCTGATGAGTGGGTTGGTTTGATGGAGGACGCCGGGCTGACAGATATAGTCGTGAATGTCCGTGAGGTCAGGCCGCGGAGAGAGGCGAAGGGGCTGGTCCGCAGGTACGGCTACCTGGGGATTCTGCGAAGCCTCTTCAGAGCCCTGTCCCTGTATCTGAGGAGTCCGGCCTACAGGAGGTTCGTTAAGGAGGTGCAGAAGGAAGGGATCACCCCAGACAACCTTGAAGACTACCTGGGATATGGGCTGTTCGTAGGGAGAAAGGAGCAGGGCGACGCCCTAGGCGGGCTGTGAACCCACAACCATCAACCCGCTGATGTTGCTAGGCTCTTCCATATGCTCCCGTGCTCTGGGTCACCAACGCGGGTGGGAATAACATTATAAGTGGGAATTATATACAAAAGTGGGAATGGCCGAGATAGTGAAGGTGGACGCCAAAGGCCGCGTGCTCATACCCAAGAAGCTGAGAACCAAGGCGGAGATCACTGAAGGCGGCTACGTCAAGGTGGAGGCAGACGAGAACAGGGTCGTCATCGAGCCCCTGGAGCCCGTCGCCGAGAAGTACTTCGGCGCCTTCGAGGTGGACTCGTGGCCGGACGATCTCGACGTGTATATCACGGAGGCGCTGAGGAAGGAGTGGACCCGGAAGCGTACCTAGACGTAAACGTGTTCGTCTACTGGCTCGGGGGCCACCCCACACACGGCGCAGATGCCCACCGCTGGATAAAAACTGTGGAGAACAGCGTCGGGATGATGTACGCCACCTCGACCCTCTCGCTGTACCAGATCCTCGTGGTTATGGCCAGCCTCACAGGCACGACCTTGAGGGACGCCGGGTTCGTGGAAAAGGTTCACGCGGCCATCACGGGCCTGCCGGGGCTCCGGATGGTGCCCCTGACATCGAGTCACTTCTCAAGAGCCTTGGATTTGATGCAGATATACGGCGTTGACTACGAGGACGCGCTCCACTTGGCCGTGGCCATGGACGAGGGTCTAAACAAGATCGTATCCAACGACAGAGACTTCGATAAGACGCCGTTGAACCGTGTGTTTTAATTGGAGCCTCGAGCGGGATTTGAACCCGCGGCCTACAGCTTACGAGGCTGCCGCTCTGGCCACTGAGCTACCGAGGCGCCCTTGAAGTTATGAAAGAGATAGAATTTAAGAGATATGGTCGGGCTAGGCGCTGTAGGATATGACGCCCTTCTTCATGAGGTCTCTTATCTTGTCGTCGTCGAACCCCATGAACTCCTTCAGCAGCTCATCGTTGTTCTGGCCCAGCACGGGCGCCGGGGTCCGCAGCACGGGCTGTGTCTCGCTGAACTTCAGCGGGAAGTTGATGAGCTTGATCTTTCCAGCCAGTGGGTGCTCAAGCTCCACGAACATGTCCCGCGCCAATACGTGGGGGTCCTTCACGGTCTCGTCCACGTGGTAGACTGGGGCGCAGGGGAGGCCGATGCCGGTGAACAGCTCCACGGCCTCGTCGCGGGTCATCCCCGCGACCTTCTCCTCCATCATCTCTTGGCTGATGTCGTCGAGCTCCACGTCCATGTGCTGGACTATCCTGTCCAGGGCCCTGGGCCCGAACGCGGCGATCCTGATCCAGCCGCCGTCCTTGGTCTTGAAGATGCCTCCCGCGCCCCTGCCCCTTGGATACTTCTCCCTGAGCTCCAGGGGCTTCATGCCGGATAGCAGGTATCCCGTGATGGCGGTGTTGTATGCGACCATGCAGTCGAGCTGGGCGACGTCTATCATCTGGCCCTTCCCCGTGTTGTCCCTGTACCTCAGCGCCGCGAGTATCGCCATGGCCGCCATGGTGCCGGGCCCCAGGTCCCCGTAGGCCTGGGCCATCTCGACGGGCGGCCCCTCCGGGTCCGCGTTCTCGCCGGTGAGCATGGTGTGGCCGCTCATGGCCTCCGCGATCATGGCGTAGCTCCTACGCTCCCTGTAGGGGCCGGTCTGGCCGAAGCCGCTTAGGGCCGCGTAGATTATCTTGGGGTTGAGCTCCTTGAGCACATCGTAGCCTAGGCCCAGGCTCTCCATGGTGCCCGGGCTGAAGTTCTGGACGACCACGTCGCTCTTCTTCACCAGCTCCTTGAATATCTCCAGGCCCTCGGGGTCCTTGAGGTTGAGGGTCAGATCCTTCTTGTTGATGTTCAGGTGGTGGAAAGTGTAGCTGGCGCCGCCGAAGAGGGCGCCCTCGGCGAGTCTGTCTATCGCCCCCCAGGGGGGCTCGATCCTTATCACCTCTGCGCCCATGTCCGCCATCATCATGGTGCACCATGGGCCGAACCACACGTGGGAGAGGTCGAGCACCCTTATGTCTTCAAGAGGCATCTTCATTCTGTTTCGACTCCGATCACTATACGACCGCTGGTCATGGTATATTATGTTTGCCAAAACACTGGAAAACCTAAAACCCGGGGGGCGACAAGGTTCTGATCAGATATGGCCAGGGTCTCGGACATCGGTGAGAGAGGACTCATAGAGCGGATGATGCGGCACCTTACGCGGATGCCGGGGATGCCCATACCTTTCTGGGACGACGCCAGCGCCCTCAGCTTGGGGGACGGCCGGGCGCTGGTGATAAACACGGACATGCTGGTCTGGGAGACGGACATCCCGGGGGGGATGACGCCCTACCAGGCTGCGCGCAAGTCTGTGGTCATGGGGGTGAGCGACCTCGCCGCGAAGGGAGTTCAGCCCATCGCGTTCATGCCCAGCATAGGGCTCCCGAGCGGCTACCCAGTCTCCGGCGTCGAGGAGATGGCGAGGGGCTTCGAGGCCGGCGCCCGAGAGTACGGGGCGTACGTGGTGGGTGGCGACACCAACGAGGCGTGCGACGTGGTGGTCGCGGGGGCCGCGCTAGGCGTGGCCCGGGAGTCCAGCCTCATGAAGAGGGACGGCGGAGCCGCTGCCGGCGACCTCCTCGCCACCACGGGGGCCTTCGGCGTCACCTCGGCGGGCTTCAAGCACCTCTTGGAGGGGCTTGAGCTTCCCGGTGGCTGGGAGAAGCCCATACTCGACAGCATCTACATGCCTCGGGCCAGGGTCAGGGAGGGGGTGGCCCTAGCAGAGACGGGGGCCGTGACGGGCTGCATGGACTCCAGCGACGGCTTGGCGGTGAGCCTCTACGACCTGGCCAGAAGCACGGGCGCTGGCTACAGGGTCACGGAGGTGCCCGTGGACCCCGCCGCGGCGAGATTCGCTGGGCTACACGGCCTCGACCCAGCCGACCTGGCTCTCTACGGCGGGGAGGAGTACGAGCTCGTCTTCACCTTTAGGCCGGGGGACGAGAACAAGATCAGGACCGCGTTGGACGGCGTCGGCGGCAGCCTCCACGTGATCGGCGAAGTCATAGATGAAAAGATTGTATCATTAGCTGTCAACGGGGCGGTGAAGCCCATAAGGCGCGGCGGCTGGGAGCACTTCACCGGCTAGCGATCAAAACTTTATCTAACCTATAGACACCAGTAACCCCATGGAGACAGACGGCCTCGTATCGAAGCCCCTCTCCCTCGTCGTCATCGGCCTCATCTTGGGAGCAAGCTTGGGGCTGGGGTCAGGCTACGCCGTTTTCTACCCCGAGATGGTGGAGCAGAGCAGCAAGGACCTCAATGACAGGATAACGGACCTAGAGGACAGCATAGACGAGGTGACGGTCCAGGTCGAGGACATGGAAGAGAGCCTGGGCTCGATACAGGACGGTCTCCAGTCCATAGTCACGCTGAGCCAAGCGATAAACAGCCTCAACACCCGCATCGGGCAGGCTGAGCAGGATGTGATTGAGCTTAATGTTAACATCACCAGCACGAGGAGGGGCCTGGAGGAAAGCATAGACGAGTTGCTTGACGGCGTAGAGGAGCTGAACCAGAGGTACGACGATCTCCATGGAGAATGGGAGGATGCCTTCGAGGAGCTGAACGAAATATCGTCCACCCTGGGCTCGCTGGACGACAGGCTGCAGGGGCTCGATGAGAAGCTGGAGAAGGAGAAGGCGCTGGAGATGTTGAAACGCCACCTGGCGAACCCGGGCACAGAAACCGTCACCGCCATGACGGACGAGCTGTTCGAGGCGCTTCTCGGCGACTCCGAGTTCAACGAATGGGTCACCTCTTTCGGCGAGGTCCCCGCGAAGAGCCTGCTGAAACAGGAGATCGTCCGGATGACGGGGGGCCTAGTCTGGTACAAGGTGTCCACGCAGAGCCTCGGCTCCATAGAGTATCTCGTGAAGGTGGAGACTTTCTTCGAGTTCGAGTTCAGCCCGGCCTCTGTGTCCATACCCCGGATGAGGATGCAGATGAGGGGCGCCGTGAACGTCGCCGTCGAGGAGTTCAGACAGGTGCAGGTGGACGCCGTGGAGGTACTGTAGAGTTTGGCGCCGCCATTCGGATTTGAACCGAAGACCAACTGCTTAACAGGCAGACGCTCTGCCGAGCTGAGCTATGGCGGCCCGCGACTCTCCAAATATGGGCTGACAGATATTAATCTTTGTTGCATGCCCTTGGGTGGCCGCGTCACGGCGTCGCATCCTCCAAGTTTTTTAACCGGATGACAAGAGATACACGAGCCAGCCAGACTGTTGATAATGGCCCACCTGTACGTCGTGGAGAGCGCCGATTTCCTCTTCCTATGAAGCAGACGGGGCTCACCTTCGGGAACCTCAGCAGCCACATGACCAGGCTCGAAGAAACCGGCTACATAACAGTGGACAAGGAGTTCATAGACAAGAAGCCTAACATCAGGCTGAGCCTCACTGAGGCAGGGAGAAGAGCCTTTGAGGACTACAAGGAGAACATGAAGCAGCTCTTCGAGGAGCTGTAGGGCCTTCATTTTGAAATCGAAGGTGTATAACTCTTAAAAGGCTGAGGTTACTGAGCTATCACGATCTCTTATGATAGACGGAAAGATGCTGAAGAGTCTTCACGGCGCCCGCTTCCCCCCATACTGGCCGGCCACGGGCGGGCTTAATCCACATTTTTCTTAAACTCTCCAGTTATTCTTGACCTGTGAGCCAGCTATATGATCCTGAGAGGCTTCTGCTGAGCATAGCGGAGGACAGGCTGCACGGCGCCGAGTGGCTGAGCAACGCCACCTTGGGCACCATGATAGCCTTCGCGTTGAACGCCAGCGCTGACACCGCAGACGAACTCCGGGAGACGATGAGGAGCTACGCGAGGAGGATAGCCGAGTCCCGCCCCAGCATGACGCCCATAACCAACAAGCTCGGCATCTTCTACAGCAGGCTACCTGAGGGGGTGACGCTCAGCGAGCTCAGGGCTGAAGCTGCTAAGGAGGCTTCGATGCTGATCAAGGAGTCGAGGAAGAACAAAGGCAAGCTGGTTGAGAACGCCAGGAACGTGCTGGGAAAGCCCGGCACAGTGTTCACCGTCAGCGACAGCAGCACCGTCGCGGATGTGGTCCTCGGGCTGGGCGCAAAGAACGTCGTGGTGACTGAGTCTAGGCCCCAGATGGAGGGCAGAAACCTCGCGGAGAGGCTGGCCGGGATGGGAGTCAAGGTCCTGCTCGTGGTGGATGCGGCGGTAGCCATGTTCATGGAGTCGGCTGACGTTGCCGTCGTGGGCGCTGATAGCGTGCTGTACGACGGGGGCTTCGTCAACAAGGTGGGCACCCGGGTTGCTGCGCTGGCGGCGCGGGACCAAGGCGTGCCTTTCTACGTGGTGTGCTCCACATCCAAGTTCAACGTCATGAACTATCTGGGCCGCGGCGTCGAGCTTGAGGAGAAGGACCCCTCCGAGGTGGCGGAGATCGAGGGCGTCGAGGTGAGGAACCCGTACTTCGAGGTGACCCCCGGCAGGCTCGTGACGAGGATAATCACGGAGATGGGGGTCATGGAGCCTCTGGACATCCGCCGGAGGATGGAGGAGATGCGGAAGCAGGTCGAGCCCCTCTACAGGACGCCTCAGAGAAGCTGACGCCGGCCACAGTGAGCGCATCGGCCAAGACGCAAGGAATCGTACCCTAGATGTGCACTACGTACCTGCAGACTTCGTCGCCGAAGCCTATCACCTTCTCTAGGTCTGCGTGGACCTTTCCATTCAGGAGTATCCGAATACGGTCTCGACCCAGCCCAGGGAGCAGTAGCAGAACACCCTTGTGTGCCTCACCACCCCGTTCTTCACGAGGGGGCAGCCGCACTCCTCGCAGGTGCACGTGACGCTGTCGCCGTCGAGCGTCCACTCACCGCACCAAGCGATCTCCTCGTTCATCCTCTCGATGACCCTTGCCAGGTCGTGTTCCTGCTCGGAGATCCTATCTGCTATGGCGACGGCGGGGCCCTATGTCTCCTCCTCTGCGCAGGCCCTGCCGCACCTCTTCATCATCTTTATCCTGGACTCCTCTTCCACCGAATCCAGGCCCTCCATGACTGCGTCAAGGATCTCCCCCGCGAGCCTCAGCAGTGCCCCCCTTCTCTCTTCCTCGGCATCCATGGGTCAGACCAGCCTCGACATGGTTCAATTAGCCTTCGGCATACAAAAGCTTGTGAGGCGGATGCTCACTGCCCTGTGTTGACGAAGCTGAATGAGGCGTCCGCCCACTTCCTCTCTAAGCCTCGCAGTATGGGCACGGATACGAGCAGAAAGACGACGGAAACCGCCACCACGGCGTAGGTCGCCGCCGGCCTGACCGGCATGATGAGAGCGGCCACCTCCGCCACTATCATGGGCGGGACCACCGCCGCGCAGAACCTGAGTATGATCCTAGCGTCGAAGAACATGGTGTTGGTCCACAGCCCCGTGAGGTAGCTGGTTACGCCGACCACGTACACGCTTGTCGCCGCCGCGAGGAGCAGCCCTAGGGGCACCAGCTCCAATTGGTGCTTCATCACCCCCAGTCCCACCACGTAGAGCGCCGTGACGCCGGCTGTCAGCGCGAAGTAGACCGCGAGCTTGCCTTTGACCACCCGGTCCACGGAGACGGGCTGAATGTTGAGGTACTCGTTGTGCTCCAGGTTGGTTATAAAGCTGTAGGTCATGACCCCCATGAAGCCCACGAAGCCGCTGTAGAACACCACGTTGAACCCCAGGTCCACGCCCACGCCGCTCTCGAACACCCAGCTCATCAGGTAGACGGCGAGAAGGTGTCCGCTGAAGCTGAAGACCACGGGGCCCAGGGCCCCGCTGCGCCGCACCTCGATCCACTCCTTGGCCGCCAGGGTGCTCAGCCCACCCATGAAATAGAGCCGCTCATCGAACCCTAGAAGGCTGTCACCGTAGCGGGACTGCCTTATCTCGTACTTCTCCTTCATCAGAGCCACGCCTAGGGACGCGAATATGAGCGACGCCGCCGCCGCGGCCACCATGCCCCGTGGGTCCCTAGAAGCCCAGTAGCCGAGGGAGGGCATCAGGCACTCGGGCCGAAATATGCCCAGCGGATGGATCATGGCGACGACACAGCCCAGCGCAACGTACAAGGTGAGGCCGGCCCCCCTAGACCTCACCGAGACCGCCGACAGGGTGAAGCTGAGGCCCATCCCCACCATGAACGCTAGGAAGGTCGTCAGCCCCAGCATGGCGACGCCTGTGAAGCTGACTCCCGCCATGGGCGCCGCCACGGCGACCCCCAGCGTCAACGGTATGTAGCTGTAGAGGAGGTAGAAGACGGCGTCCTTGGCGTAGAACACCGCCATCATCCGCCTGAAGCTCACCGGGTAGATCTGGGGCATCTGCATCACCATGCTCACCTGCCCGAGGCGACGGGTCATGACGTGCTCCCCGATGCTCCCGAAGTTGCCCACGAAGAGGCCGTAGCCGGCGCTCGCCGCGTGGAGCATCAGCAGCATCGTCGCCGTGGGCATCCGGCTCAGGAGCAGGGGCGTGACCACGGCCAGGAAAGCCGTGAACACGAATATCATGGCTGGGAACAGCCCCGAGCCTAGGGGCCCCACGAGGCTCTGGTGTAGCCTCCACTCCTCCCTCATCATGGCCTTGAAGAGGCGGAGGCTAAGCGACTGCCCCACCCTCCACCGCCCTCAGGAAGACCTCCTCCAGGTCGCCGCCCCGGCTTACCTCTGCGAGCCTACCCTGCTCCACTATATAGCCTTGGTGGATGACGGCGACCGTGTCGCACAGCCTCTCGGCTATCTCAAATATGTGGGTGCACATGAAGACCGTGCGCCCCTCGAAGGCCACTCCTTGGAGGTACTCTCGGACGCGCCGCTGGTAGATGGGGTCTAGGTTGATGAACGGTTCGTCGAGTAGTAGCAGCTTGGGTTCGTGGATGAACGCCGCGGCCAGCATCACCTTCTGCCGCTCCCCCTTTGAAAGGTCTGCACAGTATGTCCCTCTTGTCCCCCAAGTCGAAGAAACGTACCCATCTCTCTATGCGGCTCTGCACGTCGTCGAGGCTCCTGATCATGCAAGTCAGCTCCAGGGTCTCCTGGGCGGTGAGGAAGGTGGGCGGGGTCTCGGCCTCGGGGACTATGCCCACACGCTGCTTCAGCCTTATGGGTTCGGTGTTCGACACACCCGCGGTGAAGACCGTTCCCGTGTCCTGCATCAGCTGGCCTGTGAGCACTCTTAGCAGAGTGGTCTTCCCGGCGCCGTTGGGGCCGAAAAGCCCGAAGAACGCTCCTTCCTCCACGTTCAACGAGACTCTTTGCAGCACCGTCGTTGCTCCGAAGTTCTTGGATACGTCGCTGGCCTCTATGACTGGCATGGCGTTCACCGTTGAATATTCTGGTTTCAGGCTACCGCGGCGTCTAAAATGATTGTGAAATGCTAACATGAGAGCTGTGTTCCACATGTACCCTAGTTGATGGCTGGAGTCTAAATCTCTGCTCCATCAAAGATAAATTACTGAAGGCGGAACAGGTGAGTCAGCGCTGCGCACCGCAGCCACCAGAGGGTCTGGAGTGGATGACTTCATGGCTGACGGCGTCTTCACCTTCGTGTGCCTACTTGCATCCATACTCTATTCTGCCGTGGGGGACGCCAAACAGGCCCTCTTCTTCCTCGGCTGCGCCTTCGTTTTCGTAGCCAAAGACGTAGCCACCAACAATAGGGTGCATGCCTCAACGCAGTGATTTGGAAAAAAAAGGAGAGTGATCTCCCTTGGCTGGTGTTATCCCTCGGATTCGAGGGGGTTTGGAGAACCGATGAACTCCTTTACTGGATTAGAGCCCGAGGGTTCGAGGTGCTTTGCAAGGAACTCGTATATCTCTCCTCGTACGCCCTTCGAGAACCTGGTGTCGAGCCTGCTGAAACCGTGGGCGCCCGGCGTCGGCGGGTAGACCTTATACTCGAAGTCCCAGTTCTTCGCCTTCAGCGACTTTATCAGGTGCTCAACCTCTAGGCAGTTCACATCCTGGTCGTTCTCAGTCGTGTGGACGAGAAGCGGGGGGTGAACCTTGGAGTCGTACTCGGGCACCGCCCAAGCGGGCGACCTACGCTTATACTCGGCGTAGTTGTCGTTGCCGCTTTTCCCTATGTGGTACTTGGCCTCGAACAGGTTCCTGTAGTCCTGCGACTTGTAGCCCATGCGGGCTATGACGTCGCTCACAGGAACCGAGGCGTGGGCCGCCTGGTAAGCCTCGGGGTGGTTGAATACGTTGAAAAGTGTGTGCATCCCGCCGTGGCTCCAGCCCATGACTCCTATCCTCTCTGGGTCCACGTACTCGCAGTTCTCCACCATGAAGTTCCGGGCCTCGTAGGTGTCTTCCGACTCCAGGCCACCGTAGTCTATTAGCTCATAGAACTGCTGGCCGTAGCCGGTGCTGCCCCTGTACTCCGGGGCGACTATGACGTACTCCTGCGCGATGAGCTCCCTGACCACGGCGGAACCCATGGAGTTAAAGTTGGAGTGGACCCCCCATGGGGGAGCGTGATCAACGGGTACTTCTCGCCGCTCTTCACCGTCCTCGGTGTAAACGTATAGGCTGTGAAGGTGACCCTGTTACCGGCGCCCTGTGCCGCCGGGTTAGGCTGGTACTGTGAAGGTGGCCCGGTTAGCTTAACCTTGTCGATGTGGGCAACGTTGCCTACCCTGTGGTACCAGAGCACGTCGTCGACCATCATCTGGGTGGCCGCGTGCATGTGGGTCAGGGGTGCATACTCTGCGCCGTTTATGACTAGTTTTCTAAGGACCTTTTCGGCTATCTTCTCAATATCCTCTTCCGTTAACATAGCGTTTCTTCAAGTGTCTGCATTCCCACAATGTGATACTGCTTGATACACGATATGGGCTATCCCCCCGTCGTGGGGTTGAGTGCGTTCCATCGCTCCGCAGTGGCAGAGAACATTCTGGCGATCCCTCAGCACGAGTTGAGCATTTTTTATTAATTAACAAATGCATACCAAAATTAAAAAATTAGGAGCTTTACATCGGGATTATCTTCAGTACCTGTAGGAGATACTCGATCCTGCCCGATAGCATGGACATCCTGAATAGGACGGTGTTGCCGAACATTACCCCTAGTCCCAACATGAGGACCAGTCTTCCAACTCTTGCGGTAGGCGCCAGTATGCCCGTGTGTTCTCTAGTGAACAGGAAGTATGACACTGAGCATATGGTTCCGATGCCTACGTAGAAGAAGTTGAACCAGCCCATCATGCCGGTGCCCGAGGGCGGCGTGATCGTGGATGCCACTTGGTTGATGATGTTCGGTACTAGGATGCCTGATGTGATGACTCCAAGCATGACGCCTACGAGCGTCGCGATGGAGTATCTGGAGATCCACCGGTACTCCTCGACGAAGACCGTGTACATCCCAAGCCCCAGCAGTAGAGGGAGGATGAACACGATCTGTCCGCCAAGCAGCGGCGTCACGGCTATCCTGTTAGTGTTTTGAACCGCGACTACTGCTTGAACGGCGAAGGCGATCCCGATGTAGACGTGCTCAGCGAGCCTGTAAAGCGGGTTTTCCTTGTAAAGCATGTAGCTGTATATGGCGACGGTTAGCACCGCCCCCACCCAGATGCCGATTAAACCCCATAACTCTGTCGGGTATGCCACTCTAGCTTCCTCCCTGTATCTTGCTAATTACCACCGGTATGTTCGCAAGCACTATGAGTACTACGAAGAGTAGGTGAGTCGCGCTGATGGCGTCCATGGTGACCGTGGCTGCAGCAGGCATCCCAGCGAGAGCCTCCAGCTCCGCTGCGCCTCTCGCACCTACGGCGAGCCCGAAGATGTCGCCGCTTGCTAGATAAGGAGCAAGCGCCGACCCCTTCATGGCGATACCCATCCCAGCGACGGGTACCCCGTAAGGCTCACCCCATTGCTGGATCCATTTGACCTCACCCTCAGCGGTGAACAGCACCATCGAGTAATCCTGTGCCGTGTTTGCTCTCTGCATCAGCGGAATGTCTTCTATTGGTGTTCCGTAGTGGTCTGTGGGGAATATGCTGCTCATGTCGACGGCCATCTGAGAAGCCGCGGCGTCCGCCCCGGCGTAGTAGCCGAGGAACACGATGTCTTCCCCGTACTCGAGGTCGTTCAGCCGAGGTACAAGCTCATGCAGGCGTTCCCATGACCGTGCCACATCGATGCTGTTACCTATGTACACTAGTTTTGCCCCTTGATCGAGTAGGGTGTTCGTCTCGACGACAAGGCCACCCATGCACTCGGACCAGGTGCTGACGCTCATGAAGATGTCAATGAGGACTACTTCTCCTTCCTCGACTTCGAGTAACCCCTCGTACAGGTCTCTTGTCGACTGGTTAATGGTAATTGGTAATCCAAGCGGGTTAATCAGAGGAGCAGCTATGGCGATTACTAGAAGCCAGTAATAGACCCGACGGTCGAGATGATCTAGTCTCTCCCAGATTGTCATAGATTCGCTCATTACTCTCCGCCTCCGAAGAACCCTTGCTCCTTATTGGTGACGACTCTGTATGCGTATGCTACGGCGCCAAAACCAGCGATTAATAACAGAGTTCTGTATCCCGGTATCTGACCTATATCTTTCAGCCAGCCGCCTATTAGGGGGAACCCTGACCAGAGAACTTCTCCTATGGGGGCGTTTGTTAGTACTAGGAAACATCCAGCGATTAGCAGTAGCGCTGCGTCGATGTTCCTCGCCCTGAAAGCCCTGTAGGCGGATGAAACGATGAAGAAACCTGTGCTTGCGTACATAGTTTGCTGGAGGGTAGT
>CAZBUI010000036.1:0-14579 GCA_964495055.1 uncultured Candidatus Bathyarchaeia archaeon
TCTATCAGCCGACTCCCTCGGCGACATAGTCGAGAACTTCAGGAAAACGGTGAAGAGCATCAGCGGGCCGTTCAAGGCATTCCTGTTGGCCGACTTCATCTTCACCTTGGCGCTTGGTCTCGGCGACCCATACTACATCACCTATGCGACGGAGGGGGTGAAGCTGTCCTCGTCGCAGTGGGGCTTCATAACTAGCCTAGTTCTGTTGGCTCACTGCGCCACCCTGCTCCTGGTCGCGGGGCCTTCGGACGAGGTTGGCAGGGTGAGGTTCGCGCTGGCCTCAATGATATCGTGGCCTGTTACCTACCTCCTCTACACATACACCGACGGCTATCTCGCCGTGATGGTGGTAAGGATAGCGATAACGCTGTCTGCCGCGGTGGGCCAGCCCGCGTGGAGCGCTCTTTTCGTGGACTTCTGCCTCAGGGAGCAGCGTGGACGGTTCAACGCGTTGACCACGGTGATATGGTCGATGCTGTACGGCGGCGGCAACTACCTCGGAGGCGTACTCGTACAGAACCATGGAGTAGGTACACCGTTCCGGTTGGCGGCCGCATTCATGGTCCTCGGCGCGGTCATCGCCGTATTCACGCTGAGAGAGCCGGAGAAGAGAGAAGAGTAACGAGAACAGGAAGCATATTATTCAGTGGTTCCAGACGGTTAACCATGAGCCTGTCCGAGAAGTGGAACGAGGAGGAAAGGAGGGAGATCGTAGACAGCCTCAGCGAGCAGCTGGAGATCGAGGGAAGGCTCGTAGCCTCTACGAGGAGTATGAGCGAGGCACCGAGAACAGGGCGTTGAGACGCGTCATGCAGATGTTCAGGCTGGACAGCCAGCGCCACATCAACATTCTGCAGGCGGTCATAGAAGTCATCGAGGGGGAGAACGTACTCATCGAGGAAAAGAAGGAGCTCCATGAGAGCCTAGAGAAGCACCTTGAGTTGGAGGCGGAGGCCGTCAAGATGGCAAACAAGGTTCTGAGCAAACAGATAATCAACGAGAACCAGGGGCTCAAGATGCTTCTGGAGATGTGGCGAGACGACGAGAAGAGGCACCAAAAGGCGTTGCAGGAGCTGACAAAGAGGACTTTCTACCTCATCCGCGCCACCGACATGATGGCCATATTCAAGGGCGAGGAGTTTCTGGAGGAGCGGTACCTCAGATCGAAACGTTTCAAGAAGAAAACGTCCCAAACAGAGTAAACGATAGTATTAAACACGTAAACCTCCCTCTATTCTGATTGAAAATAGATGAGCTTCAAGGATAGATTTCAGGGAAAAGACTATCTTACCCTGATGGACTGGAAGAAGGAAGAAGTCAAGTACATACTCGACGTCAGCGCCGACTTCAAACGCATGCGGATGATGAAGCAACCCCACGAGCATCTCAGTGGTCGCACCATAGCCATGGTTTTCGAGAAGCACAGCACCCGG
This sequence comes from uncultured Candidatus Bathyarchaeia archaeon, assembly GCA_964495055.1. Classification (GTDB taxonomy): domain Archaea; phylum Thermoproteota; class Bathyarchaeia; order TCS64; family TCS64; genus RBG-16-57-9. The sequence continues at coordinate 1,434 of CAZBUI010000036.1, forward strand.
ACGAGGTTCAGCTTCCAGGCTGCCATCGCCCACCTTGGGATGCAGAGCTTCTACAGCACCCCCCAGACCATGCAGCTGGCCCGCGGCGAGCCCATCAAGGACACGGCCCGCATACTGGACAGGTACTGCGACGGTCTCGTCATCAGGACCTATGGACAGGATGTGGTGGAGGAGTACGCGGAGTACATGGACAGCCCCGTCATCAACGCGTTGACCGACCTCACTCATCCGTGCCAGGGCCTCGCCGACATGCTCACCATCCAGGAGCGCAAGGGCGGGCTTGAGGGGGTCAAGCTGGCCTACGTGGGCGACCCGTGGAACGTATGTCAGAGCCTCATGGTGGGCAGCAGCATCATGGGCATGGACTGCTACGTTGCGGTGCCCAAGGGCTGGGCGCCCAACGAGATGATCACCAAGTTCGCCGAGGAGCACGCCGCCGACGGCGGCAGCCAGATGGTGGTCACAGACGACCTGGAGGAGGCGTTCAGCGGAGCCGACGTGGTCTACGCCAACACGTTCCACAGCATGGGCCACAAGGACATCGAGGAGCGTAAGAAAGCGTTCGCCAAGTACCAGGTAAACGACGAGACCATGAAGCTGGCCAAGAAGGACGCCATATTCATGCACTGCCTCCCCGGGTACCGCGGCGAGGAGATGACCGACAGCGTCATAGAGGGACCCCAGAGCGCTGTCTTCGACGAGGGAGAGAACAGGATGCACACCGAGAAAGCCGTGCTCGCCCTCTTCATCCCATAACAACCATTTTCTTCACATTATAAACATAAAGACTATATGCGATCGTATTGATTCTACGCCATCTCTGAAACAGGTAGACTGATAGTGGCCTCCATACTCAAAGAAGTCTTCTCCAACCGCAACATCATCGCCATATCCAGCACAAACATGTTGTACAACATATTCAACGGGCTCTGGGAGCTGTGGTGGAGCCTCTACCTCATCGAGGAGCTGAACACGCCCGTCACCATCGTTGGGCTCCTAGCCACCATCCAGAACACCAGCAGGATACTCTTCCAGCTGCCGGGGGGAGTCCTGGCCGACAGAATAGGCAGGAAAAAGGTAATCGTCTACGGCACCGCGATGCGCGTCATCGCGCCCATATTCCTGTTCACGGCGAGGTCGTGGCCTTGGGTCATACCCGGCATGGTGATAAACGCCATGGCCAGCCTCTACAGTCCGGCCTTCAACGCCATAATAGCGGAGAGCCTGCCGCAGGAGAGGAGAGGTGCAGCCTTCGGCGCCTACCGTTTCATTACGAGCCTCCCCCAGGTGTTCATGCCGGTGGTCAGCGGCTACTACCTAGAAGTCATGGGCATCGGGCGCGGCGTGAGGATCGGGTTGATGATGTTCACAGTGGCGGCGGCCGTCGCGGCCCTTGTTAGGCAGCTGTTCCTAACGGAGACGCTGAACGATGAGGATGACGCAGAGGAGATCGAGAACCATAGGAGAGGCATGGTAGAGACCTTTAAAAGCCAGCCGCGGACGGTGTGGGCCATGCTGTCTGTGGCGGTGATAAGCAGCTTCGCCATGAGGATGACGTGGGCGTTCCTGGCTCCGTACGCCTACGAGCATGTGGGGCTCACCACCACCCAGTACGGGCTCCTCCAGACCGTAGCAATGGCTATCTCCGTGCCTCTATACCTGATCAGCGGGATGATTGCTGACAGGTTTGGCAGAGTACCGTGCATACTGTTAGCTAGAGGACTCGGGCCCTTTGACAGCCTCAGCCTCTACCTATTTAAGGAGTATAACCAGTTGCTCGCCGCTTATGGCGTTATAGGTGTCGCTCAGGGACTTGGAGGCGGAAGAATCAGGGCAGGCGGTTACATGGGCGGCCCAGCTTGGCAAGCCCTCGTAGCGGACATAGTGCCTCAGAGAGACAGAGGAAAGGTGATGGGGCTCATGGGCACCGTCTCGGGGGTACTCAGCCTCCCAGGGAGCTACCTCGGCGGTTACCTCTACGACATGAACCCAAACATGCTCCTCGTCGCGGGGTCGCTGCTGGAGTTCATGCAGGTCCCGATAATACTGCTTTTCGTACGAGACGTGAAGAAACGCAACTAGTGGCCCCCGTTAGGGTTATTAACCCTACCCGTTACCTTAAGCCGATGGAACATGGTTAAAGTTCCTAACGTTGTCACACCCATACCTGGGCCCAAGTCCCAGGCGCTCATCGACCAGCGCAGCGAACTCGTTCCGCCGGGCGTCTACCTGGTGCAGCCTGTGAGCATTGCCTCATCTAAGGGCTGCATAGTCACGGACGTGGACGGCAACACGCTGCTGGACTTCACCTCGGGCATCGGCGTCACCAGCCTGGGGCACTGCGTCGACGAAGTCGTGGAGACCATAAGCGACCAGGCCGGCAAGCTCATCCACAGTTGCATACACGTCGCCAACTACGAGCCCTACGTCGCCCTCGCTAAGCGGCTCACCGAGATCACCCCCGGGAGCTTCAAGAAGCGCGCCCTCATGCTGAACAGCGGCTCAGAGGCCGTTGAGAACGCCGTCAAGATAGTTCGCCAGAGCACGGGGCGCGAGAACATACTGAGCTTCGAGAACAGCTTCCACGGCCGCACCTACATGGCCATGACTCTGACCGGCAAGTGGGACCCCTACAAGGTGGGGCTCGGCCCCTTCGTCCCCGGAGTCTATTTCACGCCTTTCCCCTACGCGTACCGCTGCCCCTGGGGCACCACGGATAAAGAGGAGTGCGGCAAGGCGGCCATACATCACATAGAGAAGAACATATTCAAGACACAGGTTGACCCCGGCACCGTCGGGGCGGTCATCACCGAGCCCGTGCAGGGGGAGGGGGGCTTCATCGACCCGCCCAAGAACTTCATGCCCATGCTGAAGGAGCTCTGTGAGGACCACGGCATCATGCTCATCGACGACGAGGTGCAGACGGGGTTCGGCCGCACGGGCAAGATGTGGGCCATCGAGCACTACGGCGTGGTGCCCGACCTCATGACCATGGCCAAGGCCATAGCCAGCGGCCTGCCCCTGAGCGCGGTGGTCGCCAGGGACGACCTGATGAAGGACATATACCCGGGCAGCCTGGGAGGCACATACGGTGGAAACCCCATCGCCTGCGCAACGGCCCTCAAGGTCACAGATATCATAAAACGGGAAAAGATAGTGGATAAGTCGGCGAAGCTGGGGAAGAAGCTCCGGAAGCGCCTAGACGAGTTCTACTCCAAGTACGAGCCCATAGGAGAGGTCCGTGGGCTGGGCCCCATGCTGGCCATGGAGTTCGTCAAGGACCGTAAGACCAAGGAGCCAGACCCCGAGACCAGCAGCGCCGTCATGAAGGAGTGCCTCAAGAACGGCCTCATGACGCTGAAGGCTGGGCTGTACAGTAACGCGATACGGCTTCACCCGCCGCTCACCATAGAGGAAGATCACCTAGAGACCGGGCTAGGCATCCTAGAGGCGGCCATAAAGAAGCACAGCTAAACCCTTCCCTTATTTATACTATCTATGAGTCGGTTATTTGTCCTTGAAACTAGGCTTCCACGTCTCTATACAGGGCGGCGTAGACAAGGCTGTTGACCGAGCCGCGGCCATCGGCTGCTCCACGTTCCAGATATTCACCCAGAGCCCAAGGATGTGGAAGCACAGGGAACTCCGTGAGGAAGAGGTCAAGAGGTTCAAGGACAGGCTGCGGGAGACCGGCATAGACCCGGTTTTCAGCCACATGCCATACCTCCCAAACCTAAGCACCCCCGACCCGGTGAACCACCGGAAGTCGGTGGACACCTTGAAGGCGGAAATCGGGAAGTGTAACAGGCTCGGTATAAGGTACCTTGTGACACATCTCGGCAGCCACCTCGGCGCGGGTCCCGAAAAGGGAATGGAAAGAGTGGTGGAAGCGCTTAACCACATCAACGCAGAGTTCGACGAAACCCCAATAATGCTGCTGGAGAACACGTCGGGTAAGACCAACGAGGTGGGCTCCACGTTCCAAGAGATCGGCAGGATCATAAAGAAAGCCGAATCAGACACGGTAGGACTCTGCTTGGACACCTGCCACGCCTACACGAGGGGTTACGACATAGCGACGCGTCGAGGATTATCCTATGCTCTGGAAGAGCTGGATAGCCACGTTGGGCTCGACAGGCTTCACCTCGTCCACTTGAACGACGCGAGGGACCCTCTCGGCTCCCGGCTGGACCGACACGAGCATATCGGGCTGGGAAACATCGGTGAGGAAGGGTTCAGGGTGATTCTAGGCAGCGTGCTCAGGGAGGCTCCCATGGTGATGGAGACGCCCATGGACGAGAGGAGGGCCGACGTGGATAACATGAGGAAGGTAATGCAGCTAGCCGGGCTAGACGTGAATGAGTAACGTGGTCTGTTGGTATTGGAGCTCGGGCTCGTTCAGGATCATCCAAAGGGCGGTGCTGCTCAGCTCGTAAAGCTCGTCGCTCGTATGCAGCGGGAAAAGCCTCTTTGCGGTTTTAAGCAAGGGGTCTATGGTCTCGATCTTCTTGTTTCTCTGCGCTGCCTCAAGCCTTGACTCCTGGATGAGCTTGAAGACATCCGATCGCCGCCTGTTAACCGCTATCATCGAGTCTTAGACCACCAAAAAATATAATTTCGGTATATATAAGCATTTCATATTTTACCCCAAATTTATTTCTAGAATGGTCAGTGAAAGTTGCTGAATTGTTGTAAACAGTTTTTAACGAGCGCCTAAAAACGCCTATTTTCTGTATAGTTACGTTTTTACCTTTTTCCATATTTATGAGGCAACCCCTCTATACTGAAACCATCCTTAAAATACTCCCTATAATCCGTCTGTTACCTAAACAAGAATCTTAGGGGCAAAATTAAAAAACAAGGCTCTTAATCCATAGTGCAGTCACGCCCCGGTAGCTTAGCCTGGTTAAAGCGTTTGCTTGGTAAGCAAAAGATCGCGGGTTCAAATCCCGCCCGGGGCTCCATCAACGGTTAATGACAGGCTTAATCTTGGGCTCAGTTAGGGTATGCTTTCTAATCGTTTCCCTGATACCCTCTATGGACTCAGCTATCTCAGGCTCTAGCTCAGAGTTCACCGAGTAGATGTAGACAGGGTCAAACAGTAAGTCCTTCTCCTGGAACCTCTCCCTACACCTGTTACAGCTGTAGACCCTCTCAAGCGCCTTGAACCTCTCCCCGCAGATTCCTTCACAAACGTAGTGTCTCCTCGTTTTCTTGAACACGTCGCTTCCACAGTTCGGGCAGTTGAAGACTGGTGTTATGTCGTCTGAGCCGCAGCTGGGGCACGCCATCCTCATCCCTATCTTCGTCCTGTGGAGCACCCTGTAGTGTGCGAGGATGTTGAGTAGTTTCTGCATCCTGTCACCGGAGGATATGCCGGGTATCAGGTCGGTGTTATAGCCGTGGGTGGTGTGGGATATGGGGGCGATGTGCCTCAGGTCACGGTTGCGAAGCGTAGACAAAAGCCCATACACGTGCTTGTTCCTGTACAGTTCGAACCTGCGTTCCCTGAGCTTCTCGTCGGTGAGGAACCTCCTCTGGTAGTCCTCGATGTGTCCCTCGACCTGGCCGGGGAGGTCCCTGAGCCCCTTCGACGTTTTGACGGCGTAGTCGTCCGCGCCGGCCTCCACCGCTTCGACGGCCTTCTCTGCCTCGCCCTCACCCACGACGACTATGATGGGGGCGGACACGTCTATCTCCCGGAGCTCCCTCACAATCTCGACGCTCGTGCTGTCTGGGAGAGCGTAGTCGATGATCATGAGATCGTATACCTGCTCTATCAGCTTCCTGTAGCAGGCGTCTGCGTCGGGCGCGTAGTCCAGGGTGACGGCCTTGCCGTGGATCTGGAAGTACTTCTTGATGATCTTGGCGTCGTTCTCGTTGCCTATGACTAGGAGTACCCTGTAGTCTCCAGCATCCATGAAGCATGCATCTCCTTCACCCGGCTGGCTCAAACACCGACGTTCCGCTAAAAGGGATTGTGAATCTATGATATTGAACAAGAACCACGGCCCATGGAGGACCCCCTAAATACAATGAACCATATTAGACGCTGGACTTGAAGCCAAACGTCGATGCCGTGGTCTTTGACCTCGACGGCACGCTGATAAACCTGGGTGGATTCGTGGACTGGGAGAGAGCCCAAGAGGGCGTATTGAAGACGTACATCGAGCATGGCTGCGACGAGGAGACAGTCGATGCATGCAGAGCCAAGGGCTTATGGAGCATGCTAGAAGAGATGTACGACCTCAACGCCAGTGACCACGGGAGACGGCAGGCGACTGACATACAGGAAGCGGTCTATAGGACGCTCAGCAGATACGAGGAGGACGGGATTCAACACTGCACCAAGATGCCCGGCTGCTCGGAGGCCCTTGAATGGTTGAGGGACAGAGGTATCCTCATGGGGTATGCACGAGAAACTCCCAGACTACCGCTGAAAAAGCGCTTAGAGAGAAAGGCATAGCCCATTACTTCGAGGCCGTCGTCGGATGCACGACAAAGCACAGGACTAAGCCTCACCCCGACCAGCTTCTCGAATGCTACAGGATACTCGAGGCGGAGCCCAGCAGAGGCGTCATCGTGGGAGACAGCCACCACGACGTAATCATGGGTAAGAAAGCTGGCTCATATACCATAGCTGTGCCGATGTACTTCAGCAACGTCGAGAAGATGAAGGAGGCAGGGGTGGACCGGATCATCGACAGCCTCACCGAGCTGCCCAAAGCCTTGATGGACATCTAACCGATAAACGTCGCTCCCTCAAAATAAACCGCCCAGACGTATAGCGCCACCAGTATCAGCAACGCTATCACGAGCCCCCGGAAGGCGCGGTCCTGGTCTATGGCGAACGCGCCAACGCAGCCCACGAAGAAACCGTACAGATGCATGTCGTGGGCGACCCCCGACTCGACGCTGACCATGACCGCGGCGACCTCGACAAGGACGAGCAGAAGCCCCATGACCACCCCTGGAAGCGGCAGTATCAACGCCGTCGTTACCTTGAAGGGCATCAACAGAAGCATAACCGCTATCAAACCGAAGATGGCTCCCGAGGCGCCGATGACAGGCACGTTAGAATCCGGGTTGACGGCTGTGTGGATCACGCCCGCGGAGACCCCTGAGACAAGGTACACCAGCATGAACTTCATCGAGCCCACGTCCCGTTCAACCTCCCTGCCCACGCTGTGGAGCACAAACACGTTGGAGGCTAGGTGCGCCAGATTCCCGTGGAGAAACATGTAGGTGAATAGGCTCAAAGGGCTTGCCACGCCGACCATGGATGGGGTGAGCCCATACTCGTATAGCAGTTTCACCGCCAGGCCCCTGGAGCCAAATAGAGTCACCAGAAAAATCAGGACGCAGATGACGATCAAGGCGTTCGTAACCTTGTTGTCACTTTTCCCGCCGTCTGCCATGAACATTGAATGCTGTGGCCATCGTAAAAACCCAGCGACATAAGCAACTCTTTTCTGATAGACCGTGTAGACCTTACAGGAAATTAAGAGGTGAAGAGGTTTGAGTCTGCGGCTAATAGAGAACCCGAAGATCATCGGACGCGGGACGTGGTACGACAAAGCGGCGGATGAGCTGGTGAAGCGGGAGAAGAAGCTAGGCCGTAGCTTGGACCTTCTGCGGACGGAGAGCGGGCTCGGCGCCAGCGGCTACCCCCACATAGGCAGCTTAGCCGACGGGCTGAGGAACTACGCCATAGCCCTCGCCCTGAGGAACATGGGGTACAACAGCGAGTACATCGCGTTCGCCGACGACAAGGACGGGCTCAGGAAGGTTCCAGCCGGGATGCCCGACGAGCTTGAGAAGTGGCTCGGGTACTCCGTGGCCACCATACCCGACATCTTCGGGGACTGCCATTTCAGCTTCGGCGAGCACATGAGCAGCCTGCTCAAGGAGGCGCTGGACATCACAGGCGTTCAATATACACCGATGTCGGCGTACAACGTATACCAGGAAGGCATCCTCAACGACGAGATCATTACCCTCCTAGACAACCACGAGCGGGTCGGCACGGTAATAGAGAGCGTCACGGGGCAGGAGAAGTACACCGAGGCGCTGCCCTACTTCGTGGCCTGCGAGAACTGCGGCAGGATATACACCACCTATGCCCACGACTACGACCCCTCTAGCCACACCATACGGTACGAGTGCAGAGGCATGGAGGTCAAGGGACAGTGGCTCGAGGGATGCGGCCACAGCGGTGAGGTGGATGTCACCAGCGGCAACGGGAAGCTCAGCTGGAAGGTGGAGTTCGCAGCCCGGTGGCACGCCCTGGACATCAGGTTCGAGGCGTACGGGAAGGACATCGCGGACTCCGTGCATGTGAACGACGCAATCTGCCGCGAGATATTCGGGTGGGAGCCGCCAATGCACGTCCAGTACGAGATGTTCGTGGACCGCGGCGGCAGGAAGATAAGCAAGAGCGCCGGCAACGTGTTCACCCCTCAGGTGTGGTACAGGTACGGGAGCAAGGAGAGCCTCAATCTCCTCATATTCAAGCGGTTCGTGGGCACCAAGAGCGGCAGCGTGGACGACATACCGGTCCACATGGACGAGCTCGACGACCTAGAGGAAGTCTACTTCGGGAAACGCAGGGTGAAGGACGAGCTGGAAAAATACAAGCTCACCGGTCTATACGAGTACAGCCACCTTCTGGAGCCGCCGTCGGAGCCCAGTGTACACGTTCCCTACAACCTCATGATTAAGCTGGCGAGATATGCGCCTGAGGGAGCCGAGCACGACTTCATAAAGGCGAAGCTCGACGAGTACGGATACTTGAAGGAGACTAGGCTTGGTCTGGACGAAAGGATCGGGTACGCCCTAAACTGGGTGCAAGACTTTGAGGAAGAGGAGCCAGCGCACGTCGAGCTGACCGACGAAGAACAAGAGGCCGTGAAGGCCGTGGCTGACGAGCTGGAGAAGGCTTCAAACGAGGAAGAATACCAGGCGGCGGTGTTCACCGTCTCTAAGAGCACCGGCGTCAAGGCGAGGAGACTGTTTCCCGTGTTATACAGGATACTGCTGGGTAAGACTCAGGGGCCCAGGTTCGGCCCCTACGTGGGGCTCGTGGGAAGGGAGACCGTGGTTAAAGAAATACGAGACGCTCTGAAACAGTAAAACTTGTAAAGAAAGAGGGTAGTACGGGCGTGGGCTACGCGTAGGGCTTCCCGTCTTTGCCCCACTCGTACCTCTCGACGTCCTGGATTATCACGGTGACGGCTTTAGGCCCACAGCCCACGGCCTCACACATGGCCTCCGTGAGGAGCTTGATGGTCTTGGCCTTCGTTTCCTTGTCTCTCCCCTTGAACCATTTAACCTCTATGAGCGGCATCTCGGGTCAACCAAAGTTACGCCGTGAACGATAAGAATTCTTCGGGTGAGCGGGCTCCAAACTCAAGATCTTCATCACGGCTCAGAGGGGCAAACTTGTCATCACCCGCCCACCATGAACTTGGGCTCCGGGACAATAAGGGTTCCCCATGGAAAGACCTTAAACCGTGTGCGCGTGATAAATTCGCCATGGACCGACCCGACAAGACCATGTACTTCCTCAAAATCGCCCTCAGCGTCGCGGCCAGAAGCACGTGCCTCCGCCGCAAGTTCGGGGCAGTCATAGTAAAGGACAACACCATAGTAGGCACAGGGTACAACGGGAACGCCCGCGGCGTCGTGAACTGCAGCGAGGTGGGCTGCATCAAGGACCTCATGAACGCCCCGCAGGGAGAGGCATACGACTACTGCCCCGCGGTCCACGCCGAGGAGAACGCCATAATAAACAGCAACAGGGCCGACAGGATAGGCGCCACCCTATACATAGCGGGCCTGAACAGGGACGGCAACTACACCATGGCCGTCCCGTGCCAGAGATGCCAGCGCAAGATCATCAACAGCCAGATATCGGAGGTGGTCATCCTCAGGGACGACGGTACATCCATGAGGATCGACGTCAACGAGTACGTGGAGGCCGACGGGGAGTGGTACAGGGAGATGCTCCGTAAAGCACGGGGGAGGGGCGGCCTCGACAAATTTATAAACCAAACCAACTCAAGACCTACCGTTATGTCCGTAGAACAGAAGTTTGAAGACATCGAGAAAGAGATTCAGGCGCTAATAGACAAGATAGACTCCATAGAGGAGACGCTCGAAGAGCTGGGTGAACGGCTCGCCGAAATCGAGGAAAAGCTAGAGGAACAGTAAACATCACAATTTTTCTCTCCCCCAAAACTTAATTACCTGAAACATATGGCCCCAATGAGAGGCGTCTGAATGGCTTTCGGAAAACACACCTCTAAACAGATCATCGGCTCAAAGTCGAGTGAGCTACAGGGAAAAAAGATAATATTGTGCATAACGGGCAGCGTCGCCGCCATCAAGAGCACAGAGATCGCCAGGGAGCTCATGAGGCGGGGCGCCGACGTCTACGCTGTCATGACGCGTAGCGCGCAGCAGATCGTCCACCCCGACATGGTGGAGTGGGCCACGGGGAACCCCGTGGTGACCGAGCTCACAGGCCGGATAGAGCATGTCACCTACGCGGGAGAACACGAGGAACGCGCCGACCTCATACTCGTGGCGCCGTCCACGGCCAACACCATAGGGAAGGCCGCCTCCGGCATAGACGACACCCCCGTTACCACGACGCTCACCACCGGGATAGGCGCGGGTATACCCGTCATAATCGCACCGGCGATGCACGCCTCCATGTACAGCCACTCCATAGTACTGGAGAACATCGAGAAGCTGGAAGCGATAGGCATCAAGGTGCTCATGCCGCGGAGGGAGGAGGGAAAAGCCAAGATCCCGGGCACCGAAGAGATCGTGCAGACGGTCGTAGAAGAACTCACCGTGGAGAAGGACTTGGCTGGGAGGCGTGTGCTGATCACCGCCGGGCCCACCCGGGCGTACCTGGACGCGTTCAGGTACATAACCAACCCCAGCTCGGGGAAGATGGGCGTGGCGCTGGCCAGCAACGCGCTGGCGCGGGGGGCAGAGGTAACCCTAGTGTATGGGCCGGGCACCGCTAAGCCGCCGAGAGAAGCCCGTGTGATACACGTCAAGTCCACGGAGGAGATGCTTGAGGCCGTGAAACACGAGCTGGGCTCAACGAGACACGACGCCGCGATCCTCTCCGCCGCCGCGGCAGACTATGGGCCCATCGACAGGAGGATGGAGAAGACGCCTTCGGGGAGGGATGCGTGGGTCATAGAGTTGAAGCCTCTTCCCAAGGTGGTGGAGAACGTTAAGAAGGTAGACCCCGACGTGTTCCTCGTCGGGTTCAAGGCCGAGTACGGCGTCTCAGAGGAGGAACTCGTCAACCGCGCCTACGACAGGATGATCGGCGCAGAGATGGACTTGATAGTCGCCAACGACGTCTCAAAGGAGGGAGTGGGTTTTGGGGCAGACGAAAACGAGGTGTACATCGTGGACCCTGAGAAGCATGTCGAACACTTGAAGGCGAGCAAGTATGAGATAGCCGCGAGAATACTTAACAGGGTTAGGGAAAAAACAGGAGCCGGTTAACCGGTTTTTTATTATTTGAGACAACAGTGGACGCGTTAAAGACGTAGCGGCCTCTCTTCTTTTTATCTTAGGTGTTGTTTTACGTGTTGTTATCGGGTTAGTTTCTCTCAGATCGTGAAAGTAACTTTATAAAACCTTGATGAGTAGAAGAAACCATGAAAGCAGGCAAAACTTTACTGGCGTTCATGCTGGTGTCGCTGATGATTCTACAGACAGCGCTACCGACCGTGATGGGAGCTTATGAAGTACTGGAGTATGAGACATGTTTCGGCTACAGAGCTGATACTCTGGGGCCCAAAGGCGTGGGTTCCGCGTTCTTCACACACAACGAGAAGGTCGGGTTCTGGGTCAAGATCAATGACCCCCCGACAGACCTCGGTATGAGGGTGCTGTGGACAGACCCCAACGGGGATACCTACGACAACAATCCCATTGATGTGGAGCAACTTGACGGGGAGGAATGGGGCATCGTCTTCGACGCGATATACATAGACGGTACGTCGGCCGCCAACAAGAAAGGCGTGTGGACCGTGAAGCTGAGCATAGACGGCACAATGGAGGCGGCGAAACAGTTCCAGATACTCGACTACGATACAATAATCTCAACATTCGCCGAGCTAAGAGACCAACTGGACGAAATACAGACAATCAATCAAGAGACACAGGAGACTAACCAGGCGCTTATCAAACAGCTAGCCGAACTACAGGAGGACTACAACGACTTGCTGGAAAACCCGCCGAACGCGGAGGCCCTCGAAGATCTCCAGGATCAGTACAGCGAGCTATACGAGGACTACAGGGACATGCAGGTGAACCTGAGCACTACCAAGATGATGATGTACGGGGCAGTCGTAGTGGCCATAGCGAGCGTGGCGGTCGCCGTCTACTTCGGAGCCATAAAACGCTCATAACCCTTTTTTCTCTTAATCTATAGGTAAAACACTAGTACATTGACTCGTTCAAGGGGGTTGACCCCGTCCACGTAGTTAACAGGCCGGTTATAGAGTAGGGAAAGTGGAGTTCGTTCTCGCCGGAAGGCTCAGAACCCATGGATCGCTGCACGCAACCCTTTAAACGGCAACCGGCCCCGATATGAAGTGACTGCCTTTGGATGCGGAAGAGTTGAGACGGAGACTTGCCAAGGTTGGGAAGCAACTTTTCGCCGACGGCCTCACCTACGGCGCCTCAGGCAACATCAGCGCCAGAATGGAGGACCCGTCCATGTGTCTCATAAAGCCGTCGGGGTACAGGTTCTGCGACCTTGAGCCGGAGCACTTCTTGGTGGTGGACATAGGCACCCGGGAGGTGATAGAGGGCGACGCCCGGCCCAGCATAGAGACTCCGTTCCACACGAGGCTCTACCAGCAGCGGCCCGAGGCTGGAGGCGTGGTGCATATACACCCCAAATACTCCACCATACTGTCCATAGCCGGTGAAGAGATCGTGCCCATGGGCCTCGACCTGTACCGTGCCCCCTCCCTCGCCAAGGGCATACCGCTGTCCAAGTTCGCGCCTCCCGGCTCCGAGGAGCTCGCAGATAAACTAGTTGAGGCGATGAGGGACAGCGTGGCTTGTCTCATGCCCCACCACGGCGTCACGGCTATCGGCAGG
>CAZBUI010000037.1:0-10832 GCA_964495055.1 uncultured Candidatus Bathyarchaeia archaeon
CGGCCCCGCGCTACATTACGCTGCAGATTCCCATGCCGGTCATCCAGGGGCTGCGGTGGCGGAGGAGGCTGTCGCACTTCTCGTTGGTGCATATGACTATGTCGTAGGCCTCAAGCCAGGGGCTGCTGTTGTCCATGTCCCCCGAGCTCACGCCCACCCTGATCTTTCTGCCGTCGGGCTTCACAAGGTCCGTGTATGCCTGGAACTCCCCGTACTTCTCCCACGTCAGCGCCCGCAGCGGCGTCAGGTACAGCACCTTCCCCCGCCGCTCTAGGATGTGCTTCATGGCGCACAGCTCGGCGATGAGGGTCTTGCCGCTGGCCGTCGGGCTTGCCATCACCAGGCTTCTCCCGTCCAGGACCCCGGTGTCCACGGCGTCTGCCTGTGGGGGGTACAGCTCCTTGAGACCCCTGGCGGACAATATGCGCTTCACCTGGGTGGGTACGTCTAGCTCCGTTATGTTCACGTGGGACCGCTCTCAGGAAACTTGGTGGGTTCCGAGATATATGGGGTTGGGTCAGCCGTTGGGCAGCTTCTCGCGGGTGAGCCTCACTAGGCGGTCCACGGCCTCGGCTACCCTGGCCTCCACTTCGTCTCTGTCTTCGCCCAGGGAGCTGACCCACAGCCTGATGCCTTCTTCTCCGTAGGGCTTCACGAGAGATTTGATGTAGACGCCGGGGGAATCCTTCATGACCTGGTCGATTATTGGTGCCAAGGTGGACTCGTCTCGGAGGAGTAGCGTCACGATCCTCTCGGCGTAGACGTCCCTCATCGTTTCCTTTAGTATGGGGGTCACCTGTTCATCGAATATCCACTTGAGCTCAAGCGGGACGCCGGGCAGGCATATTATGGTGGCGCCCCGGGCCTCCAGGAGCACGCCGGGTGCGCCGCCCACCTCGTTGTCCAGGGGCCTGGAGCCCCGGGGGAGTATGGCCATCTTCCTGCGGCTGTCGGTCATGGTCCCGCTCTCTATTATGCCCTTCTCGTAGAGGACCCTGTACTGGCGGGTGACTATGTCGAGGGAAGCTTGGTCCAGCTCCAGGGGGAGCCCCAGTCCCTGTGCCACTCCTTGGAGGGTCATGTCGTCGTGGGTCGGGCCCAGGCCGCCGGTGGTGAATACGAGTTTGCAGCCGTCGTCGATGAGGCGGTTGAGGGCTGCTCCGATGGCGTGCAGGTCGTCTCGGACGGTGATGGCTTCGTGGACGGTGAGTCCCAGGGGTTTTAGGCGGTTTATTATCCACTGGCTGTTGGTGTCGAGGGTTATGCCGTCGAGTATCTCGTTGCCTATCACTAGGATGCCTGTGCTGTTCAACTCATTGATGATGTGTGCTGTGGGGTGATAATTGTTACTCTACGTGGAGCGTTATGTCGGTGGTCGTGGGGATGGCGGGCTCGATGCTCTTGGTTAGGTGGCAGTACTTTGTGGCTCGTTCCGCGATTCTCTGGTTGAGTTCTTGGTTTTCTTTGTCGCTCCAGACTTGTACGTCTATGTTGATTGCTGTTACTCTGTATCCGTCTGTGTCTGTCAGCTCGATGTCCATGGACGCGTTTACCTTGAAGTCGATTGTCTCGGCTTCAAGCATCACACGGTAGTAGTTGAAGGTGTCTATTATGCAGCCTGCGAGGCTCGTAGCGAATAGCTGGTCGGGGCAGGGGGCTGTCTCGTTTCCGCCGTGTTCCCGGGGGGTGTCGAAGCGCTGTGTGAACCCGTCTAGCTGGGCTGTTCCCCCCGTCTTATGGTCCCATTTTGCTTCCGCGGCGTAGTGGAGGTGTCGTTTGAGCCTCATATCCTTATTTCATTGTCTGGCGGCTCTTAGGGCTTGCGCTGATACAGGTGGGTTGTAATCTTGTTGAAAATTTCTGTGCCTTGGGCTGCTGGGGGTTTTCGTTTTTGGGCGTCGGATTAAGGGCTTATGGGGGGCTTGTACCCTGCTACATGGTATTAGCGAAAAAAATTTTGGGGTGGAATTGATGTTCTTGCTACATAGAATTTGTTAGCTGATCCACGTCTGGTGTATTGTGCCTGTCAGCTTGAACTGAACCGTTATGCCGCCTACCATATCGAAGATGCCCGTTGTTTGAATCGATGCCAGCGTGTTTTCTGGGTTTGGTTCAAGCATGTTGAATTGGAGATAAAGGAAAGGGCCCTCGGCTTCGGCCTTTGCCTCGATCTCCTCGGGGCTCAAGGGGGGCCTGGAGCCTCCGATTCGTCAAGTCCACGTCTTCTATCAGCTCTTTCGATAATGCCCCTGTGGTGGTGTTGTGTGTCAGCGGCGAGAAGGTTGGTATCTCTTCTTCGGCCAGTGCAATCTTCAGTGTCTCGTGTGCGATCTCTGATTCGAGGCGCTTCTGTGTCTCAGTGTGGCTCTCTAGAGGGGAGCCGTACTGTGTTTCCAGCTCGTCGCATCTATCGTAAAGGATCGTGGAACGATTTCTCTCTGCTGGTGGTGTGGTGCCTGACGCTGTGCTTATAGATGCCGGCATCAGGATTACAGCTTGCTCCCTGGTCTCATTCCTGTTCAGTGATTTCATCGGCTCGACGTGATATAATACTAGGTTTTTGAACACCTTTTAACGGGTGGCTAAACTAATGCGCGAGCAGCTTATTTAGAGGGAGTTTATAGTTGGTTTCCCTGACATCGATAGAAGATTGAAGGCCAACCTGTATTGGGTGCTGATAAACTATATAACAAATTAGTTAACATGGATGAAATGATTTAGTGATTTGATCTATTCACTTTATTTCATTAGATTAATTATTTTTTTATTTTTATCTTCGGTTTTTTCGTCGTATATGCATTATATTTGATGAGAAAATATTCATTTACTCAGAATGAAAGAGGTAACATATTTACTGCATATAATGAGTTTACTTCTTTATATGACGGCGACAGATATTTTTCTAAAAGAGAATATCCGTATTGGTTAAAAGATCATGAATGCCTCAAGTCGATAATTTTTAGTTATAAATATCATATTGATGGCCTGACGAAAATAGCCTACTCAATTGAATCGTTGAGTGGAGTAATCCAAAGCTAAGCAGATACCCTTTGTGGAGATGCAGACCAATAAAATGCCCATCATGTGGAAACGGGTTCCTGTTCCTTGAATCTGACGACGCCGAGTCCTACCGTTGCTCGAACGATGACTGTAGCTACGCCCCGAAGAGGTTTCTGGAATGTGGTGGATTTCTAGTGAGACGAAAAGGAAGCCCCGATTTCTATGGCTGTAGCAACTATTTCAGTAAGAACTGCAGGTATACAGAAGAACTGGAAACAATGGACGAGGTACTCGATAACAACCTAGATTTTTTATAAGATTCACTCACATTTTTGAAACACTGTTGATTATTTCTTCGAGGAAAAATCCTACCTCCTTTTTATATTATTTATGTTTACAGGCTTCGTAGATTCTAATGTGTCGAGCTTAACAGGCTTCCATTTAAATATTTTGACTGTTAATTTCCTCGATCAACTGTATTTCTCTTTTCCCGCCGATGTAGACGGGGGTACGCTGGGAGACCGCCTCTGGCTTGATGGACAGAAGGTCGCGTTTGCCGTCGCTCGCGGCGCCGCCTGCCTGGGCGGCCATGAAGCCCATCGGGGCCGCCTCGAACAGGAGCCTCAGCTTCCCCTCCTCGCCGCCGGCGTAGGCGGGGTAAGTGAAGACCCCGCCCCTGTGCAGTATCTGGTGGACATCTGCTACGAAGCTGCCGCTGTACCTGAGCTTGTACCCCTCCGCCTCAAGCCCCTCTATGAACGCCCTGTGAGCCGGGAGCCAGTCGCGACGTAGCGCGCCCGGCGCGATGAGCTTCCCCTCCGGCATGGTGACGTCCTCCTCCTGCAGGACGAACTGTCCGTGGCCGTTCAGCACGAACTCGTGTACGCCGTCTTCTAGGCAGTAGGTCAGCGTCGTGAGCGGCCCGTACAGGACGTATAAGGCTCCCAGCATATTCCTGCCGGGGATGAGGACGCCCCCCCGTGGATGCCGACGATGGTCCCCACCGTGAGGTTGACGCCGATGAGGGAGGAGCCGTCCAGGGGGTCGATGGCCACTCCGAGGTCGGAGGACGATCCCTCGAAGGTCAGCACGCCCTGTTGCTCTTCGGAGGCGAGGCACCGCACCAGTCCGGAGTCCCCCAGCGCGGAGATGAGCAGCTCGTCCGCCCACACGTCCATGGCGGCCTGCCGTTCACCGTAAACGTTCGAGGAATCTGAGACGCCCAGCCTGGCGGCGAACCCCCTGCTTATGGTCTTGGCTGCCTCGCTGACGCGGAGAATCACCTGTTTGACGTCTTCGTCGTGTTGGGAGAGACATGTCTCCAGGTTCATCCGGTTCACCTTGGATGCGGTGAAGAGTCGCCCCCCCGTATATAAAACGAGACGCCGGAAGCCTGCATGACAGTCGTTAATTTGCTGGGGCGTTCAAAGACACACGGATCGACGTTCCTTTTATTACATGTTTCTGTTAAAATTGGCCCCCCGCTCGGCCGGTATATGCGTTAAACTTATATCACCTGTTGGGGTGGGTTGATCGGCTCGGTGAGATTATGAGCTGCACAGTGGTCGTTGACGGATTCTATGGAGACGGAGGCAAGGGAAAGATAGTGTCATACCTCGCGGTGTCGGAGGACGCCGGCGTGGTCGCCAGGGGCGGCGTAGGGCCCAACGCGGGCCACACCGTCGTCAAGGACGGCGTCGAGTATAAGCTCAGGATGGTGCCCTGCGGCTTCGTGAACGAGCGGTCGCTCCAGCTGGTTGGGCCCGGCGTCGTCGTGAACCCGGAGATATTCCTCAGGGAGGTCCGGGAGACGGGCATCGAGGGCCGCGTGGGGCTGGACCCCCAGTGCGCCATCATAGAGCCCAAGCACATCGAGCTGGACAACAAAGGCTACCTCAAGGACAGGATAGGGACCACCGGCACCGGCACCGGACCCTGCAACGCAGACAGGGCCATGCGCACAGCCAGGATGGCGAGGGAGATACCCGAGCTCAAGCCCTATATGAAGGACGTGCCTCTGCTGGTGAACGAGGCCCTCGACGGCGGCGAGAACGTGATACTCGAAGGCACCCAGGGCACCTACATCAGCCTCTACCACGGCGGGTACCCGTACGTCACCAGCAACGATGTCTGCGCCGCCGCCATATGCAGCGACGTGGGCGTAGGCCCCACCCGGGTGGACGAGGTGGTGCTAGTCTGCAAGGCGTACGTGACCCGCGTGGGCGCGGGGCCCCTAGAGGGCGAGATAAGCGGCGAGGAGGCCAAACGGAGGGGCTGGGACGAGTACGGTACCGTGACGGGCAGGCAGAGACGGGCGGCGCCCTTCAACCACGAGCTGGCCAGGAGGGCGGCCATGATCAACGGCGCCACACAGCTGGCGGTGACCAAGCTGGACATACTCTACCCCCGTTGCAGAGGCGCTGACAGCTACGGCGACGTGCCTGAAGAGGCGAAGGCGTTCATAGCCGAGATCGAGGAAAAGGTGGGGCTGCCGGTCACCCTCATAGGCACGGGCCCCGGTGTTGAAGAGATCATAGACCGGAGATAGCTACCCGAACAGGCCCCTCTTCCTGTTCAGCTCCCGGTCCAGCTCCTCTATGAGCTGCCTCTGCTTTCTTGTGAGCCTCTTGGGAACAGTGACGGTTATGTGGACCAGCTGGTCGCCGTTCCCGAACCGGCCCCGGATGCCTTTCCCCCTCATGCGGAGGATGTCGCCGTTCTGGGTGCCCGACGGCACCTTCAGAGTCTCTGCTCCCCTGAGGGTGGGCACCTCTATATCGGTGCCCAGCGCCGCCTGGGGGAACGATACCTCGGCCTCGTATATGATGTCCGAGCCGCGCCTCAGGAGGTGCTCGTGGGGCTTCACCCTGACCATGACGTACAGGTCGCCGGGGGGGCCTCCGTACTTCCCCGCCTCGCCCTGGCCGCGCAGCGTAAGGTATACGCCGTCCTCGATGCCCTCGGGCACGGAGACCTGTATGGTGCGCCTCTTCTCCTCTAGGCCGTCGCCGCCGCACACCCTGCACGGGGTCTCGGCCGTCTGCCCCCTGCCGCCGCACCGGGGGCACGTGGTGACCGTTATCATCTGGCCGAAGATGCTCTGGGTCCTCTGCTGTATCTGGCCCGAGCCTTTGCAGCGTGGGCACGTGGTTACCTGGGTCCCGGGCTCGGCGCCGTCGCCGCCGCAGCGGCTGCAGCGTTCGAGGCGGTTGAGGCTCAGCTCCACGGTGGCGCCGAACGCCGCCTGCTCCAGCGTGATCTCGACCCGGGCCTCCAGGTCCCTGCCCCGCCGGGGGCCGCTGTGGCTGGCTGTCCTGAAGCCGCTGAACCCGCCGCCGAAGCCTCCGCCGAATATGCCGCCGAATATCCGGCTGAACAGGTCGTCGCCGAACCCCATCTCCCTGAAGATGCTGCTGAAGTCGGCGCCCCTGAATATGTCCTCGGTGCTGTAGGCTCCGCTGATGCCGGCGTGGCCGAACCTGTCGTACTGCTGCCGCTTCTGCTCGTCGCTGAGCACCGCGTAGGCCTCGCTGATCTCCTTGAACCTGTCCTCGGCGTCGGGCTCCTTGTTCCGGTCCGGATGGTGCTTGAAAGCCAGCTTCCTGAACGCCCGCTTGATCTCGTCCTGAGAAGCGCCGCGCTCGATGCCCAGAACCTCGTAGTAGTCGCGCTTCTCAGACAAGTCCTCACGTCCGCCCGTTTACGCTGTTTCTTCCCAGACTCTCGGTTAATAAACGTTGCCTGCTGCGGGAAAAGGGTGGTGGGGCTACCAGGGGGAGTCGGGGTGCCACTTCTTCTGGATTTCCAGGGTCTTCCTCATGCCCGTCTCCTCTAGGTGCTTCACGATCTCTTCTAGGGGCGTGTGCTCCGCTATCATGTCCTCCTGGGACGCCAGCCGGAGCAGTAGCCTGGCCATGACCATGGCGCCCTCCATGAGGTTCCGGGGGTCCACCTTGTCCATCATGTCCGCGGTGGTGTGGCCCCAGCCCCTGCCCACGATGAGTTGCTGTATGCTGGGCTCGGCGTGCATGTATATGCACGGCACCCCCTGCATGTAGAAGGGCCAGTGGTCGCTGGCCGCCGACGTGCCCTCCAGTACCTCCGTAGGGTACCTGGTTTCCTCCAGGAACTCCTCCAGCCAGTCCTTCATGGCGGGGGGCTGGTACACGGTGAACGCGGCGTGCTGGGTGCCCTCCTTATAAGCCAGGCCCCCGAGCTCCAGGTTCACCATGATGGCCGTCTCCGGCATCTCGTCCACGTGGTCGGCTACGTAGCAGGTGCTGCCGGTGACGCCTATCTCCTCGCAGCCGAAGCAGATGAACCTGATGCCCCTCCGCAGCTTTCCTCCGTGCTTTTTGAAGGCGCGGGCCAGCTCCATGGTGACCGCGGTGCCGCTGAGGTTGTCCATGGCGCCCGTGGCTATGTCGTGGCCGTCGTAGTGGCCGCCCACCACTATCCACTCGCCGGTCTCGCCGGGGAGCTCCGCGACTATGTTCGCGGACTCGCTACCGGGAACGACCCTGCTACCGTCGCTGAGCCGCACCTTGAGCGTCTTGCCTTCGGAGAGCCTGAGCATGTGGCTCCCAGTCTCCAGGCTCACGCCCACGCCGATTATCTCGCCGCCCATCCTGTAGCTGGGCCTAAGGCTACCAGTCGGCGGTAGCTGGCCCGGGTTGTGGTTCATGAATATGAAGCCGGATGCGCCGTACTCCACGGCGTACCCGTACTTGGTGCGCCTGTGCACCCGCTTCCCCTTGGGGCTGGTGGCGCTGCTGCACATAACTATCTTGCCCTCGATGTCCTTGGGGTCCACCGCCTCGAACTCCTCGGGGCTCCCGGTGCCCAAGTCGATGATCTCCGCCTCCACCGCGCCGCCGGGGCTCATGGCCAGGCTTATGGCCGTGAACTCGCGTTCAAGGGGCGCCGTCATCTCCAGCTTGACGGGGCCACGCCTCCACCCGTTGTACTTGAAGGGCTCGGCGCGTGCGTCCTCGTAGCCGTACTCCCTGAGCTTCCCGACCATGTACCTCTGGGCCTCCTTCTCGCTTGGTGTCCCCGCGAAGCGGCTGCCTATCTCGTCGGCCATGACCAGCATGTTCCGGTGTATCTCGCTGTTCTGCCAGACGTCGCCTATGAGCGCCTTCTCTGCATCCAATAATTCCTTGCTGAGCATATGGATCAGTTAGAAAACGCTGAACGTACTATAATGGGTTACGCGTCCGGGATGGTGTAGTAGGTGACGAACCTGCCCTGGCTCGACCCCCTGAGGTAGACGGTGCTGAACCATATGACGTACTCGTCCTCGCTGCAGTGGATGCCGTCGTGGATGCTGTAGTCGTATACGGGGGCGCTCAGGGCGTCCCTGAACAGGAGGTAGAACTCTGTCCACTCCGTTATCTCCTGTCTCTCGATCCGCACGGAGTTCTTGAACCTCTGCGCTACCTCCTCCTCGTACTCGTCGATCCCGCTCCAGGCCACGGTCTCGTCTACATCGTAGCCGCGGGACTCGAGCAGCTTCACCCTCTTATGGTACTCTCTTCCGCGGACGGACATCTGGGTCCCGGCCACCGCTAGGACGACGGCTATGAACAGCCCTGCGGCCAGTATCATCTTCTTCTCCTTCTTTTCGTCCCTCTTGCGGTAGGCCACTTGGTGCGCCGTTGCTGAGTCGTGGCCGGCTTCTAAAAATGGTTAAGGAGGAGAAATATCTAGGCTGGTTCTGTGATAGGGAACCGGGTTACTGCTTCTTGTCCTCGTCCACGACCTTGTAGTCGGCGTCCACGGTCTTCTTGCCCTGCTCCTCTTGGGGGCCGGGTTGCTTGCCGCCGGCGGCCTGCTGGGCCTGTTGCGCCTGCTGGGCCGCGGCCGCCTGCTTGTATATCTCCGACCCGGCCTCCTGGGCCGCGGTCTGCAGCTCCTCCATCTTGGCCTTGATCTCGGCGACGCTGCCCTCCTTCACGGCCTCCTTCAGCGCGTCTAGGCCGCCCTGTATCCGCGCCTTGGCGTCTCCGCTTATCTTGTCGGCGAGCTCCCCGAGCATCTTCTCGGTGCTGTAGATGAGGGTGTCGGCCTCGTTCCTGGTCTCGGCCTCCTCCTTGGCCCGCTTGTCGGCCTCGGCGTACTCCTCGGCCTCTCTGATCATGCGCTCCTTCTCTGTGTCGCTGAGCTTGGTGGATGCCTTGATGGTTATGCTCATCTGTTTGCCGGTGCCCAGGTCCTTGGCCGTGACGTCGAGGACGCCGTCGGCGTTGATGTCGAAGGTCACCTCGATCTGGGGCACGCCGCGGGGCGCCGGGGGTATGCCCTCTAGGTTGAAGCTGCCTAGGCTGATGTTATCCTTGGCCATGGCCCTCTCGCCCTGGAGGACGTGGATGGTCACCGCCGTCTGCATGTCGGCGGCGGTGCTGAACACCTTTGTCTGCTTCGTGGGTATGGTGGTGTTCCTGTCTATGATCTTGGTCAATACGCCGCCTAGGGTCTCGACGCCGAGGCTCAGCGGCGTCACGTCCAGGAGCACTATGTCGTCTATGTCGCCGGCGAGCACGGCTCCTTGGATGGCGGCGCCTATGGCAACGCACTCCATGGGGTCGATGCCCCGCTCCATCTTCTTGCCCACCAACTCCTCGACTGTCCTCTGGACCAGCGGCATCTTGGTCATGCCGCCGAAGAGGACCAGCTTGTCTATCTTGTCGGGTGTGAGCCCCGCGTCCCTTATGGTCCGCATTATTGGCTCCCTGACTTTGTTGACTATGGGCATGGCTATCTGCTCCAGCTTGGCCCTGGTCAGCGTGTAGTGGAGGTTCTGGGGGCCGTCCTGGTTCATGGCGATGTAGGGGAGGTCGATGTCCGTGGTGATGAGGTTGCTGAGCTCTATCTTGGCCTTCTCGGCGGCCTCCTTGAGCCTCGCCATGGCCTTGAGGTCGCTGGTGAGGTCGATGCCGGTGTCCTTCTTGAACTCGGCGACTAGGTGGTCCATTATGGCCTTGTCCACGTCGGCGCCGCCGGTCTGGGTGTCGCCGCTGGTGGAGAGCACCTCGAAGACTCCGCCGCCGAAGTCCATTATGGTGGTGTCGTTGGTGCCTCCGCCGAAGCTGAAAACCAGTATCTTGAGCTCCTGGTCGCTCTTGTCCAGGCCGTAGGCGAGGGCCGCGGCTGTGGGCTCGTTCACTATCCTGGTGACGCTGAGCCCCGCGATCTCACCGGCGTCGATGGTGGCCTGCCTCTGGTTGTCGTTGAAGTGGGCGGGCACCGTGATCACCGCCTTGGTGACCTTCTCGCCCAGGTACGTCTCGGCGTCCCTCAGTATCTTCTGGAGTATGAAGGCGCTGATCTGCTGGGGCGTGTAGTCCTTCCCGTGGAGGGTGATCTTCCTGTCGGTGCCCATGTGGCGCTTCGCCTCCCTTATGGTGCCCTCCGGGTTGGTTATGGCCTGCCTCCTGGCGGGCTCGCCCACGAGGAGCTGGCCGTCCTTGGTGAAAGCCACGACGCTGGGGAACATCTTTCCGGCCACCGTGGGCCCCTCCGCGGAGGGTATCACCACCGGCTTCCCTCCCATCATAAGCGCCGCCGCGCTGTTAGTAGTCCCTAGGTCTATACCCAGTATCTTCTCTCTCTTGGTCTCGTTACTCATCTTGATTCTTCTCCTTACCCTCTCCGGGGCAGCGGGCCACCTTCACCACGCTAGCTCTGAGGACCCGGTCCTTATACATGTAGCCCCGTCTAACCTCCTCCACCACCGTCCCGTCGGGCTCCTCCTCCGTCTCGACCTCCATGACGGCGTCGTGCCTGTACGGGTCGAAGGGCCGCCCCTCGGCCTCTATGGCGTGGACCCC
>CAZBUI010000037.1:10842-14082 GCA_964495055.1 uncultured Candidatus Bathyarchaeia archaeon
CTCGTAGAGAAAGTCATCAAGACCTCCCACAAAGGCCTCCATGACGTTCTGCATCTTCTTGAGCACCATGCCCATGCCCTGGACCAGCTTCTCCTTGTCCGCGTCCATGGTGGCGAGTATCTCCATCTCGTCCATCAGAGGAAGCAGTTGCTGGAGTAGGCCGCCGTTGGCCTTGTCCATGAGCTCCTGCATCCGTTTGTGGCTCTGCTTCTGGATGTTCTCCAGGTCGGCCTTGGCGTATTTGAGCTGGCTCAGGTACCTCTCGGCTTCTCTCTTTGTTTCCTCGAGCTTTTTCTCGAGCTCCTCGACCCGCTGTTGCAGCTCCTTCTTTGTGGGCGTCTTCGGCGTCATGGCGGTGTTCCTCAGGCTTTTCATTTGTAGGTGAGTCTGTCATTTATTTTCTTTACGGTATGTCATAAATATGACTTTTTATAAGGTTTTGTGTACACACGGCGCCGCGTCACGGTGCATGAACCCTGCAGCCAGTTAGAACGATAGGATCGACGTGGCTCTCTTCAGCAGGTACAGGAGATAGACGACGAGGACGCCTAGGCCGACCTTGATGTATAGAGGCATGAACGAGAGGAAGCCCTTCAACGAACCCTGGCCGCTCACAGGAACCTGAACGTTTAGCGGCTGTTAAAAGTGTTTTTAGGAATCAGATCAGAATCCTCGGTCACACCTCGGCGGCGTCAACCACCTCGAAGTCCATCACCATGGCTAGGTCCTTGGGCGACATCTCTATCCCGTAGAGGTGGTCCCCCGAGCCGAAGTTGATCTTCTCGTTCATGAAGACGCGTTCATCGACGTACAGCGGGATGTCCAGCGTCAGGGGGCACACCGCGCCGGGCTTGACTCCGGCGGCCTCCTCGACCTCGTCGGGCGCCGCGACCCTCGCCTTACCCATTACTCCGCGTAGCTTCCGGAAGTCTATCCTGTCCCGCCCCCTCAGGAACACTGCGTGCAGGAGTCCCCTCCCCTCTTTGAGGATTATGGTCTTGCATATCTCGTCGGGGTCCACCCCGTCCTTTGCGTGCCTCACCACGTCCTCGACCGTGACGGCCCTGCCGCTGAGCTCGATCAGCCTGTACTCGACGCCCTTCTCGTCTAGAAGCCTCGCCGCCGCTGGTCCCATGCCATCAATAACGCTTCCGCCGTTGAATAACTGTTCGACGCGAACCACCTCTTTTATAGTGGGTGCTTTCCATCATAGAAGATCAAAGGTAGATTCCTATGAGTGAAGGCTTGAACATCGTCGTCCCCATCAAGCAGGTCCCGGAGACGACTGAGGTGCAGTTCGACGAGGAGACGGGGAGGCTCATACGCGAGGGCGTCGCGGCGATAATCAACCCCTTCGACGAGTATGCCATCGAGGAGGCCCTGCGCATCAGGGAGAAGCACGGGGGAGCCGTGAAGGCTCTCACCATGGGGCCGCCGTGGGCGGCCGACGCCCTCAGGGACGCCATAGCCATGGGCGCCGATGAGGGGTGGCTGGCCACCGACCGAGCCTTCGCGGGAGCCGACACCTGGGCCACCAGCCTCACCCTGGCCAGGTGCATAGAGCACATGGGCGCCCCAGACCTCATCATATGCGGCCTCAAAACCACCGACGGCGACACCGGGCAGACGGGCCCCGAGATGGCGGAACACTTGGGCATGCCCCACGCCTGCTACGTGAGCGAGATCACAGAGATCAGCGGCGGCAGGGTGACGCTGAAGCGGAACCTAGACGAGGGTGTCGAGACCCTAGAGGCCCCCATGCCCCTCCTCATAACGGTGGGCAAGGACATCAACCAGCCCCGGCTGGCCACCCTAAGGGGCCGCCTCAAGGCCAAGAAGGCAGAGATCCGGGAGATCACCAACATGGACCTCAAGATGCCGCCCGACGAGGTGGGCCTGGACGGCAGCTTCACAAGGGTCGTGAAGATGTTCGAGCCAGAGGCTCCCGAGGCCGGGGAGGTAGTGGAGGGGACGCCGGACGAGCTGGCCGACGCCATACTGGCGAAGCTAGAGGAGTGCAAGGTGATCTAGATGGGCGAGGCACCTGTCAGGGTAACGGACGCCTGCACCGGCTGCGGCGCGTGCGTGGACGTCTGCCCCTTCGGCGCCATAGACATGGTCGAGGGCAGGGCCGTCATAAACGAGGCGTGCAGGGCGTGCGGCCAGTGTGTGGACGCCTGCCCCGCCGGCGCCATCGAGATGAGCGAGGCCGAGGCCGTGGGCCTCTCCGACTACCGGGGGGTCATGGTGTACGCCGAGCAGCGGGGCGGGAGGGTCCACCCCGTTAGCTACGAGCTCCTCGGCCTCGCCCAGGAGCTAGCCGCCCAGCTCAGTGAGCCCGTCTACGCCGTCCTAGTAGGCAGCGGAGTGAGGGGCGGCGCAGAGGAGCTCGTCAGCAGGGGCGCGGACAAGGTGTTCTTGTATGACGACCCGGCGCTCGCCGAGTTCAGGGACGATCCGTACACCGATGTGCTGGCGCGGTGCTGCCGGGAGGAGAAGCCAAGCATATTCCTCATAGGAGCCACGAGCCTCGGCAGGAGTCTGGGGCCCCGGGTCGCCGCCCAGCTGCGCACAGGGCTGACCGCGGACTGCACGTACCTGGACATAGACCCCGAGACGGGGCTGCTCAGGCAGACGCGGCCCGCCTACGGCGGCAACATAATGGCCACCATCATCACGCCCAGGAGCAGGCCCCAGATGGCCACCGTCAGGTACAAGATGTTCCCCGAGGCCGAGGAGGCGGACAGCCCCGAGGGCGCAGTGGTGGAGAAGCCCGTTGACGTTTCCACATTGAGGGACAGGGTCAAGGTGCTTGGCTTCGACGAGGCCAAGGAGGAGGTCAGCATAAGCGAGGCCGACCTCATAGTCTCGGGCGGCCTCGGCATGGGGGACCCCGACGGCTTCAAGCTCATCGGCGAGCTGGCCGCCGCCCTAGGGGCCGCCGTCGGCGCCTCCCGGCCCACCGTGGACGAAGGCTGGATCGACTACAGGCACCAGGTGGGCCTCAGCGGCAGGACCGTCCGGCCCCAGGTCTATATGGCCTGCGGGATAAGCGGCGCCGTGCAGCACCAGGCCGGCATGAAGACCAGCGACGTAATCATCGCGGTGAACAAGGACCCGGAGGCACCCATCTTCAAGATATCCACCCTGGGTGTGGTCGGGGATTTATATGAGGTGGTTCCCCGTCTCATCGAGAAGATAAAGGAGCGCAGAGGAGATGCCTGAATACAGCCATGTGAC
>CAZBUI010000038.1:0-13934 GCA_964495055.1 uncultured Candidatus Bathyarchaeia archaeon
GAAGCCCGTGGCGAAGCCTCTGGCCGGGCTCTCGAAAGCCGCCTTCACCTTGTCCTCCCACCCCGTCTCTATGAGCCTCTCAAGCCCCTTGGTTATCATGCTCATCGAGACTATGATGACGCCGAACCAGACGAGGAATAGCAGCACGCCGCCGAACCTGTCCCCCAGGAATCCTACGGCCAGCGCCTTCGTGGGTTTGATCAGGGGCTCCTCGATCACTATGTCTATTATGGTCTTGTCGAAGGCCACGAACACCTTCTCCATCTTCAGCACCTCGGTGTAGAAGCTGCCCAGCCTGAGCACCGTCCTGCTGATGATTCCCGTCGAGAGCTCAAGGAGGAAGAAGAGGGTGATGGTCAGCGCCTCGTAGACATCGTCAACTATCACTCCCGGTATAGTGTCCTTGAACTCGTTCATGGTCATGCTCCGCTGGACCCCGAAGGCGACTATGGTGTTGGTCACCGTGGTCCCTATGTTGGCCCCTAGCACCATGGGCACCCCGAACCGTATCGCGGCCTCCAGCGGCAGGCCGCCCGCCACCATCCCCGACATGGAAACCATGGTGGCAGCAACGACGGCGCTGCTGCTCTGGACCAGCGCCGTGCTCAACACCCCCAAGGCGAGACCCGTCATGGGCGCCGTGTCTGCAGTGATCATGGCCAGTATGCCTGCCTGCCACTCGGCGAATACCAGCTTGAACCCGGTCTTGACGCCCTCGAGGCTGGCTATGAAGAGGAAAACGCTGACGACGAGCCTCAACACGAGACGCAACTTGCCGCTCCTAAGCACAGGGACACCGTCGAGGAACGATGTTTCCTCAGACATTAACATCCCTCCCCATATCGTGGATTCTTGCTGTCCCCTGAGGCCGTTTCATGATCGCTTACCACGGCAGAGGCTACCAATAAAAGGTTAAGTACTATAGAATATATTGAGAAATATAGTCACTATAGTCTAGATATTTAGATGGTATTTAGAATGGTTCGACATGTTAGGGATGTATGGAATCAGTACCCAGCGTCAACCTGATCCACGAAAGAGAAAGGGTCGTACCCCATGCCGCGCATCACCCTCCACAGCAGAGACAACGGCAGCCCAACCACGTTGTAGAAGCACCCGTCAACCTCCTCGACGAAGACGGCTCCCAGACCCTGGATGGCGTAGGCCCCCGCCTTACCCATGGGCTCGCCCGTCTCGACGTAGCGCCTTATATCGTCGCCCGAGAGCTCCATCATGTTGACCCTTGTCTCCTCGCATCCGACCTCCTCGCGCCCACCAGCGTCCACTACGGCTAGACCCGTGAACACCGTGTGGACCCGGCCAGACAACGCCTCCAACACCGTGTGCGCCTCGTCCTCCGATGCGGGCTTACCGAGGATGGTGCCGTCAATGTACACCACCGTGTCTGCCCCGACGACGAGCCCCTCCCCTTCGCCTTGTACGCTTCTCGCCTTCGCGAGGGCGTTCTCCATCACCCTCGTCACCGGATCAGGGGCGACGCTCGCCTCGTCCCCCACCGGGGCAGCCACGGAGAAACGCATGCCTATCTGTCTGAGGCTGATCCTTCTCGGCGAGGTGGACGCCAACACTATTTTAAGCTCTGAGCCCAATGTTCATTCCCCAACTTGACACATGGTAGGTGGAGTCATGGAGAAAATATATTACTGTGACATGGAGACGCCGATAGGGAGAGTCTGGTCCGCCACCAGTAGCAAGGGGCTCCTGAGGCTCAACCTGCCTTGCAAGGAGACGGCGTTCCTGGAGGAGCTGGGGCGACAGATCGACGGCGAGCCCGAGTACCGCCCGGGTAAGCTGGACGACCTGAGCCTCTGGCTCGACGACTACTTCAAGGGAGAAAAATCCACCTACACCGAATCGTTCGACATGCGGGGCACGCCGTTCCAAAGGATGGTCTGGGAGGAGATATCCAAGATACCCTACGGCAGGCTCACAAGCTATGGACTGATAGCCAGTAGCATGGGCAAGCCCAACGCCGCCAGGGCGGTGGGCAACGCCGTGGGCCAGAACCCCCTCGCCATAGTAGTCCCGTGCCACCGCGTGGTCTGGAGCAACGGAGGCATCGGGGGTTTCGGCGGCGGCCTAGACAGGAAGCGCTTCCTCCTGAACCTGGAAGGCGTCCTTCCCAGCGCCGAGGACGGGGCGGAGAAGGGCATCGACCTTTCCCGTTACTTCTACAACCGTTAACGTTATTCCGGCGCAGGGCAACGTCGTAAGTGTTCAACATGCGTATAGTAACTGGGACCATATCCCACGAGACCAACGTCCTGTCCACCATAAAGACGGACCTGGAGGAGTTCAGGAAGAGGCGGCTCTTCTACGGAGACGAGTTGTTCGAGCACTTCGACGGCACCAGGACCCCCGCGGGCGGGATAATCGAGGGGTGCAGGCTCAACGGCTATGAGCTGGTGCCCACCGTGTTCGCGTCGGCCACCCCCTCAGGCACCGTCACAGCGGAGGCCTTCGACAAGCTCTTGGGCGACATCCTCGACGGCATAAGGGACGCGGGGGACATCGACGCCGCGGTTCTGCACCTCCACGGCGCAGGCGTCAGCGAGGAGTACCCAGACATCGAGGGCAAGGTGCTCAGCGAGGTTAGGAGGCTGGTCGGCTCCAAGCCCCTGGTGGCGACCTTCGACCTCCACGCCAACTACACGGAGACCATGGTGGAGAACGCGGACCTCCTCATAGGCTACGACACCTATCCCCACGTGGACGGCTACGAGAGGGGCGTCGAGGCAGTGAACCTCACCCGCAGGATGCTGGAGGGCACCCTCAAGCCCACGAAGGCGTTCACCCAGCCCCCCATGCTTCCCGCTCTACAGGTACAGTTCACCGGCAGATACCCCATGAAGACGCTCATTGAGGAGGCCCACAGGATGGAGGAGATGCAGGGAGTCGAGACCATCACCGTCGCCGCGGGGTTCCCGTGGAGCGACATCCCGGAGGCCGGCATGAGCTTCATAGTAACCACAGACGACGACCAGAGGCTGGCCGACAGCCTCGCAGAGGAGCTCCACGACATGGCGTGGTCCATGAGGCGGGACTTCCTCGTAAAGCCCACGCCCGTCAGGGAGGCCCTGAGGCACGTGAAGAAGGCGGAGAAAGGCCCGATAGTGCTCTCGGACATCGGGGACAACCCCGGCGGCGGCGCCCCCGAGGACGGCACCGTTGTGCTCAAGACTATCCTAGAGGAGGGGCTCAAAGGCGGCGTCGTCGCCGTCATATGGGACCCCGAAGCGGTGAAGAAGGCGGCACAGGCCGGCGTAGGCAAGACGGTGCAGCTCAGCCTCGGCGGCCACACAGACGAGATGCACGGCGAGCCCCTCAGCGTCGAGGGCAGGGTAAAGACGGTCACGGACGGCAAGTTCATAAATGAGGGACCCATGGGCACAGGCTCCGAGTCGGACATGGGCACCACCGCCGTCATGGAGATCGGCGGCAACGACATCATAGTCACCGCGAAACGACTCCAGCCCCTAGACCTTCAGCTCTACAAGAGCCAGGGCATCGACCCCACCGGGAAGAGGTTCATAGTCGTCAAGAGCAGCGTCCACTACAGGGCGTCCCACGAGCCCATAGCCAGAGAAGTAATCGAGCTCGACACGCCGGGCCTCACAAGCCCACGGCTCGCCGGGTTCGGGTTCAAGAACATCAGGAGACCCATATTCCCCCTGGACGTCGGAATGCTGGGCATAACCGAGCTCAAGTCCATGGAGGACGAGTAGCCTACCCAAGGAGTTCCTCGTAGACCTCTATGTGGCGGTCGATGACCCCCTTTTTTTCGTGCACCGCCGACACGTACCTGTGGCCCCTCTCCCCCCTCTCGCGCCACCTGTCGCCCTCCAGTAGCCAGCTCAGACCTTTAGCGTAGTCCCGGGCGGCAGCGTGGTAGCCGAAACGGGTCGCGAACCCGTCGGGGTCGTGGGGGCTCAGTATGGCACACCTGTGGGCCGCAGCCTCGAGGAAAGACACCGGAAGGCACTCGTGGACGCTGGTGTTGACGATCACCCAAGACTTTTCCAGCACCCTCGCCTTTTCCTTTCCCGTCAGGAACCCGGAAAACTCTAGGTTAGAGACGCCGCCGTACCGCTTCCTGAGCCGACGGTCCCGCGTCGCGTCGTGGGCTCTCCCCACCGCTATGAACTTGGCGTCGGGGAAGCTCTCCGACAGGCTGAAGAAAGTCTCCGGAGATTTCTCTCCGTCGAGCCTGCCGAGGAAACACACGGTGGGAATAACGCTCTTCCTTGGTTTACCTTTGGGTATCTCGACGGGGTTGGGCAGGAAACCGGGGTCCAACTCCAGCCCGTATAGCTCCCTGGTCTTGCGGGCGATGAAACGTGCCTGACAGAACACCGCGTCGGCCCTCCTCACAGCCGCCTCGACGCCGGGCTGGATGAATCGGTTATATAGCCTCCTCCTCAAAGGATAGTATCTCCTAACCCTCCTCCAGTCATCCGCGGTTCTAGGGTTCTGCGCCGTGACAATGTGCATGGCGCCCCCCACGGAGTTCATGGCCAAGAGAGTGCCCCAGCTAGGCTCCTCCGATTGGTAGATGTCTGCATCGATCTCCCGGTATAGCCGCCCAGTGAAAGGATAAGCGTAGAGTGGATAACCGTGGACGGTGACGCCGTCAACCATCTCGACGCGTCTCTGGCCCCTGCCGCGGGGAACCACGGCGTGGACCTCAACGCCTCTATCGGCCAATCCCGACGCTATCTCCCTCGTCGCCTTTCCGATGCCGCCGTAGCGGCCCCAGCCAAAGTACTCGGTGGCCACGTAGCAGACCCGGGGAGGCATAACGATAAATTAAACTGAAACTAAATATTTGTGCTTTGAGGGTGCTAGTATTCACCCCTAGCTACCCAAGGTACAGTGGGGACTACCACGGCTCCTTCATAAGGGACCTCTGCACCAGGCTGGCCAGGCACGTAGACCTGACGGTGCTCGCGCCGCGGAGCAGAACCATGGGGGAGTCGATGGACGACTTCACGGTCCACAGGTACCCCTACCTGCCTTGGCGGGGCGGGGAGCTGGTGGCGGAACGCACCCTCGTCGGCGCCCCGGTAGCCCACATAGCCCAGCTCCCCATGTACCTAGCCTCCGCCTACCTCCACCTCGTGAAGGAGAGCTATGACGTAGTACACGCCCACATGGCCATACCTCAGGGGCTGCTGGCCGTCCACAGCCCCCGCAACACACGTAACATTGTGACGTGCCACGGGAGCGACTGCACCTTCCCCGTCAAACACTCCTTCTACAGGCCCCTGACCCGAAAGGCGCTCAGGGGAGCCCAGAGGGTAACCACGGTGTCAGACCACGTGAGGGAGCTAGCCGTATCCCTGGGCGCGGAAGACGATGAGACGGAGACCGTCTACCTGGGCGTCGACACCGAGCGGTTCAAGCCGGAGCCGAGCATGAGAGAGGGCGACAAGGTCACCGTGGGTGCACTGGGACGCCTCGTTGCCGACAAGAACGTGGAGGACATACTGCAAGCGTTCAAAGCCGTGGAGGACCGGATGGACGCCAGGCTCCTTGTGGGCGGAGACGGACCCCGCCTAGAGTATCTAAGGAGACTGTCTCAAAAACTTGAGTTGGGGGACGTGGAGTTCATGGGCAGGGTAGCCGACCCTGCCGGGTTCCACCGCAGATGCGACGTCTTCGCCCTCGCCTCGACCCGGGAGGGGCTCTCCGTGTCGCTTCAGGAGGCCATGTCCTCGAGCTGCGTCCCCGTGGCGGTGGACGGCCACGGCTGCAGGGAGATCATAGAGCACGGGAGGAACGGGCTCCTGTTCGAGCCTAGGAACGTCGACGACCTGGCGTCCAAGATGTTGGAGGCGGTGGACCGCCCCAAGATGGCGGCGGAGGCCCGGGAGACAATAATCGAGAGGTTCAACATGGATAGGAACTACAGGCGCTACCTAGAGCTATACAGGGAGATATCCATCTAGACGGGAGGCTTAATAGGCGTGACCCCACAAGACTCCGCCATGAGAGTCGCCGGCGTCGACGAGGCGGGGAGAGGCTGCGTCATAGGGCCCCTCGTCGTGGCCGGCGCGGTGTTCGACGAGGAAGACCTGCCCCGCCTCACCGACATAGGAGTCAGGGACTCCAAGACGCTCACCCCTAAGAGGAGGCTGGCCCTCGCGGACAGCATAAGAGACCTGGCGCGGGACGTATCTTTCTTTGAGCTGCCCCCACGGGTCATCGACAAGGTGGTGTTCAGGGGCAAGCCCCTCAGGAGGCTCAACTACTTGGAGACCATGGCCATGGCCAAGGTGCTCAGGGACCTAGAGCCGGACACGGCGTACGTGGATACGTGTGACGTGGACCACCTGCGCTGCGCGGAGCAGATGAGCGGCGTCCTCCCCTTCGAGGTTAACATAGTCTGCGAGCCCAAGGCCGACGCTAGGTACCCCGCCACGGGAGCGGCGTCCATTCTGGCCAAGGTGAGGAGAGACCGGGTGGTTGCGGGGCTCAGGAAGTTGCACGGCGACTTCAACTCCGGGTACCCCAGCGACAGGAAGACCTCGGAGTTCGTGGAGGGCTGGTTCAGCGAGCATGAGGAGTGTCCGCCTTGGATGAGGGCCTCATGGGTGACGGTGAGGAGGCACACAGTCAGGTTCAAGCAGACTCGGCTAGAGCCATAGCATGGTCCTTCTCGTAGGGGTCAAGCTCCACGAGCTCGCGCACCTTGAGGCCGCCAGCCTCCAGCACCTCCACTTGAGCGTCGTATACGTCCCTAGGCTTCCGCCTGACGTCTACGCTCCTGGACTTTATGGATAGCATGGCCCAGCCGCCCTCCTTCAGATACATGGACGCGTTCTTGACAACTATCTCGGCTTGGTTGGGCTGGGCGACGTCGGCGAACACCACGTCCACCATGGGCACGAGGTGGGAGTACTCCATGGGCCTGTTGGCGTCCCCCAGTATCGGCGAAACGTTCTGACGGTACCTAGCCACCTTGTCGAGTAGGTCCCTGAGAGCCCTGGGCGCGAAGTCCAGCGCCCAGACGTGGCCTGTCCCCCCCAGTATGTCTGATACGTGGCTGACGGTGGTGCCGGACGCGGCGCCCAGGTAGAGAACCATGGCCCCGGGCCTGACCGGCATATGGCCAACTCCCTTCATCACGGCAGCGGCGAGCTTGCTCCTCGTGGGGTTCCAGCTCCTGTACTCGACGCCGTCCACCATGTAGGTGGGCTCCCCGTAGTAGGTCCTGCCGGGCGTCATGTTCCTGGTGACGAGAAGCGTGTTACCGTCTGCCTGTAGCCTGTATATCTTTGGGAACATCTCCTCTAGGCTCTGGGGCAATGGTTTTCACATAGAAAGGATGCACAGCGGATTTAAGTCTGTGTGGCCTCGAGGTTGGTGGTCATCATCTTGGCCTGGTCCACCGCAAGCTTCTGCAGCCACGTGAGGGGCGTCTTAAGGTCCCCCATCCTCTTGGCGAAGTGGTGGCAGTTCAGGTAGGCCGGCGTCTTGCATACCCTGGTGAAGAAGTCCTTCGTGACGGGTACGCCGCAGTCGTGTAGGAACGGGCAGTCTTTTCGGTTGAATTTTTCCTGCAACGCCTCGGATAGAGTGGACACCGATTTGGTCACCTGAAACAGTATTACATATCGGTGATATATAGGGGTAGTCCCTGACAGCCTGCAGGATCATAGATATGGATGATAGATCCATTGATCTCTACAGCGTAAAACCCCAGTATGGTTCCGTCGTTTGTTGACTCGAATATGTACCATGTATTGATGGGTGTTTATCTATACAGTATTGTTTATCTTCGATACATTATTGCGTCTTTATGTAAATAGGGATATTTACTTTCTAAATTAATATCAGAATAAAAGTAGCATCATACAGGAGGCTTCCCCGATTTATTGCTTCCCTCAGCCGCCTCAGGCAGGGAGTTCCGGGACACAAGTTTTACTGGTTAGTATAGCTTAAGTTAAAGCCTCCATGAGTCAACCTGATGAACCCATGAGCGAGAACATCTACGTAGGCTCCAAACCCATACTCAACTACGTCACAGCCATCGTGACGGCGTTCCAACGGGCACCCAACGTCAACGTACTGGCGCGGGGACGCGCCATAAGCAGCGCCGTAGACGTCGTCGAGGTATGCAGAAGAAGCTTCCTCAAAGACCTGAACATCGACGAGATAAAGATAGGCACAGAGCAGATGGGCGGCGGCGACGACCTGAGAAACGTCTCCACCATAAACATACAGCTATCGAAGAACGCCTAGCCTTCCTCAAGCTGCCGCTGCAAGTCCTCCGCGATAAAGTCGCCGCTGAACACGTCGGCCCTAGCCGCTATCGCAATCTTCGCGGCCAGGCTCCGAGCCCTGTTCCCCCGCCTACCCCTCGGAGCCCCATGAACATAGGGGTGCTGGAACAGCAGGCCGTGCTTCGGCGGCCTCGCGTCGGTCTTGAGCGCCCTGAACATGGCCTTCTCCGCCCCCAACACCTGTATGGTGCTGGAGGGTATCATGGCCATCCGTCGGAGGCTCCCCGCCTTCTGGATGAGCTTGGCGCCCAGGACCGGCCCAGCCAGGTACGCGACGTTGGCGGCTATCTCCTCCATAATCCCCGAGATATACTCGGTGAGCTCGTCCCTTCCCCTGTACAGGTTGAGCACGTTCTCCGCGAAGGACTGGACCCGCGCCACGTCGTCAGGGTCGAACGCGGCGCCCATGGACGCCTCGGCGGCGGCCTTGATCCTCTCGGCGTCCCTCTTCTTGAAGGAGAGCTCCTGGAGCCCCTTCACTGTGATGCCGGACTTGTCCCCGAAAGCCTGGATTATCTTGGCGTACTCCCTGTGCTCCTCGACCCTACGCCCCAGCTCGGGGAAGTGGACGCCGTACCACTCCCGCATCCTCCCGGATAGGTTGTTCAGCACCGTGTCCATCTCCACGAGCAGCTGCACCGTGGGCATCAACAGGCTCTCCCGCTCAGAGAGCGCCTCGTGGACCTCGGCCCGGGCGACCTCGGTGTTCACCTCGTGCGAGAACCCGCCGAACTGCTCCACGGAGTCTATGAACCCGGCTTCCACCGCCATGCGCTGTATGTTCTCCCTGAGATACCCTCCGGCGGCGGGCACGGCCTCGACGCCTACGCTGAAGCCCTCATCCTCGATGGACGCCATCAGCGCCTCGTTCTGCCCGACGACCTCATCGACGCCCAGCCCCCGCAGTTTGTCGAGCACGTCGGCTGCCTCCCTCGTCAACTCGCCGTCCCTCAAACGCGTCAAAGCCCGGGCGATATGTTTAACGTCCCTCGGGTAGTGCGCCTCGGCGATTACCTCGTTCTCCTCGTCGAACGCGTGCACGCCGATGATCGATCCAAGCAGTTTTGCCTTCAGCCTCCTCATCTCCGAACCTTTATCAATATGCTGGGTGAGTACGTAGGGGAGACTTGTCTAAATTAAGCTTAGCCGTGGAGGTGGCCGGGCTAAGGCTCAGGTCCCCCCTCATGAACGCGGCGGGCGTCCTCGGCATGAGCCCACCCATCCTCAAACGATTATACGACGGCGGCGCAGGCGCCGTGGTCACCAAGAGCATCGGCCCCGTGCCCCGGACGGGGCACCCGAACCCCACCCTCGTCAGGACGTCGTGCGGCGCACTGAACGCCATGGGGCTACCCAACCCTGGCGCCGAGTGCTTCGCAGACGAGATCAAGGCCCTCAAACAGATGGAGATACCGGTCGTGGCCAGCTTCTTCGGCGGAACAGTCGAGGAGTTCGTGGAGGTGGCGGGCATCCTTTCGGATGCCGGAGCCGACGCCCTGGAGCTCAACGCCAGCTGCCCCAACGTCCAAGAGGAGCTGGGGATGCTGGCCTCAGACGCCGGGAACGTAGAGAAAGTCACCGCCGCAGTCAGGGATGAGACCAGCCTGCCGCTATTCGTGAAGCTCAGCCCCAACGTCACCGACATCAAGGAGATAGCAGAGGCGGCCGAGAGGGGGGGCGCCGACGCCATAACCGCCGTGAACACGCTGAAAGGCATGGCCATCAACATCGACTTCAGGAGGCCGGTGCTGGCGAACGTCACCGGCGGCCTCTCGGGGCCCGCCGTGAAGCCCGTCGCCCTCAGATGCGTATGGGAGGTGGCGGAGGCGGTCGAAGTGCCCGTCATAGGATGCGGCGGCGTAACCACCTGGAGGGACGCCGTCGAGTACCTCCTAGCCGGCGCCTCGGCGCTGGAGATGGGCACCGCGGTGATGACCCACGGCTTCGAGGTCTACGGCCAGGTAAACGAGGGAATCCGCCGCTACCTAGAGGACAGCGGCTTCAGCAGCGTAAAGGAGGTTGTAGGGCTTGCACATCAAACAGGACATCAAACAGGAGAACAGCAGAGCAGTTGAGCTGATAGACATAGTGTCGGAGTGCAGGGACGTCTCCTCGCTCCTCTTCCGAGACGAAGAGACCAGGGGAGCAGAGCCAGGCCAGTACCTCATGGTATGGCTCCCCGGCGTGGACGAGGTCCCCATGTCCGTCAGCGCCATAGACATTGACGGCCTGTCGCGCATCACAGTCAGGGAGGTGGGCGAGGCCACCGTGAAGCTCAACGAGCTGGGCCAAGGCGACAGGATCGGCCTGAGGGGCCCCTTCGGGAACGGCTACAGGATCCAGGGAGACACGCCGTTGCTCGTGGCCGGCGGCTCAGGGGCCGCGTCCCTCATGCCCCTCGTGGAGAAGATGCTCCACATGGATATCACCCCCACCATGGTCCTAGGAGCAAGGAGCGCCGACATGCTCCTGTTCTCGGACCGGCTTGAGAAGCTCTTGGGAGAGAACCTCATGGTAACCACAGACGACGGCTCACGGGGCTACAGCGGCTACGCCTCAGGCTACGCGGCGAAGCTAATCGAGGGAGACGGGTTCGACGCGGTCTACACCTGCGGCCCCGAGCTAATGATGGCCAAGGTCTACCATTCAGCCTTGGAACACGGGCTACCCATCCAGGCGAGCCTGGAACGGTACATCAAGTGCGCCGTCGGGCTCTGCGGCAACTGCGCCATAGGCCCCTACAGGGTGTGCAAGGACGGCCCGGTGTTCGACACGGAGATGCTCGGCATGGTCCGAGACGAGTTCGGGGTGAGCCGCATGGACGCCTCCGGCAGAACGGTCCGGGTGGAGCACTGACCAGAGAGATTATCAACCCTGAGCCACCCACATACCATAATGCCCGTCCGCAACGTCCGGAGACGATACCTGGCCATAATTATCCACAGCGAGGCAGAAATATCCGAAGCCGACCTTCACCGAGCCGTCTCTGACAAGATACATTTCCTGTACGGCGTCAAAGGAGCGGCTGAGACGGGCTTCAGGATGATCGAGTACGACCAGCAGCATAGACGGGGGATAATCAGGTGCAGCCACGACAGGCTCACCGAGGCCAGGGCGGCGCTCGCCCACATCACCTCGATCAACGACGCCCCCGCGGCGATACAGGTGGTCACGGTCTCGGGCACCATCAAGACGCTGAGAAAAAGGCTCTCGGAGACGGTGTAGATCCATGGCCGAGATCAAAGGAGAGGACGCGGCCCAAGGCTACGTCGAGACGCTGCATAGGCTAGGCGTGGACTGCGTGTTCAGCTCACCGGGCTCAGAGTATATACCCCTCTGGGAGCACCTCGCCAAGTACAACTCGGAGGGCAAGAAGCCCACATACCTCAACATACGGCACGAGGGCGCCGCCCTCAGCATGGCCAAAGGCTACTACATGGCCTCGGGGCAGCCCAGGAGCACGGCATACCCTTCATGACCGTCATATACAACAACGGATGCTACGCCGCCGTGAAGGGCCAAGCCCACTACTACCCGGAAGGCTACTCGGTTACCAGCGACCAGTACTACGGCGTCAGCTGCGGCCCCACCCCCAGCTACGCTAAAATCGCAGAAGCCTTCGGCGGCTACTCGGAGACCGTGGAGGCCCCCGGACAGGTCGAGCCCGCGTTAAGAAGAGCTTTGAAACACGTGCGAGGGGGTACACTGGCCCTACTTGACGTGAGGCTCAGAAGATGAAGCGACGCCAATCCTCACTCTTTTATTAAATATTAGTTAATTCAGGGGCATGACGGTCAGAGCCGTCGTGTTCGACCTCTTCAAGACCCTTGGCGAACTCCAGCGAGCCATCACGGACGAGGAAGCCGCGTCCCTCCTCAAGACCGAGGATACGAGGTATATCCGCAGGCGTGGAGGCACACGTTCAGCTTCGTCGTGTTCGTGGACTACCCCCGACGGCTTCGACTCACATGAAGCCCTGATTAAACAGGTATTCAGGCGCCTGGGGGTCGATGTAGACGAAGACACCGTACACGACCTCGCCGACGTGTTCAGGAGCAGCCCGTTCAGGCTCTACCCCCGGTCAATTGAAGCCGTTAAGCGTGTCCACAGCATGGGGTTGAAGACCGCCATAGCGACCTCGACGCCGAACCCGTTCTTCAAGACCGGCGTGGAGCCCATCGCGGAGTACATCGACTTAGTCTGTACGGGGTACGAGGCGAGCTACGAGAAATCCAACCCCGCACATACAATGTCATCGCGGACAGGCTGTGGGTCGAGCCGAACGAGACGGTCGTAATAGGCGACGACCCGGTTCTGGACATCCACAACACCAAGCAGCACGGGATGCGTGCGATACACATACCGAGAGGCGCAGAGCCCTCCAAGCTCGCGGACGACGCAGCCGAGGACGTGCTTGAAGCGGTTAAGATCGTCGAAGAATGGGTATAGGGGGGTTGGTGCTCCCGCCGGGATTCGAACCCGGGATCTCCGGCTCGAGAGGCCGGAATCCTTAACCGGACTAGACGACAGGAGCACGGTGCACCAAAGGTAAGAGCCGCATGAATAAAAATATTAGGCTAGAGGCTGTCCCTCAGCCCCTTTAACTTGGCGATGTTCGCACCGGCGTCCATCACCGGCTTAATGGTGCCTGTCTTAGACGTGAACAGCGTCGTGACCCCCGGACCGTGCCCAGCAACGACGCAGTCGCTGTGGGTGACGATGCCGACGCTCACGGCTCCACGCCTGTAGATCCTGCCATAGCTGTGGTCCGCGTCCATTATCGCCACGAGGTCCACGAACCTGAGGTCTTCGAGGCCGTACTCCTCGCAGGTGGTCTCGCAGAACATGGTGATGTCGTAGTCGCCTGACGCGACGTGGCTCCTGCCCAGCCCCGAGCCCATGATGGCCGCTGGGATCGTATGAGTCACAGGCACCTCGAGCTTCCCGTCCTTCACCGCCGGGTCCACCGCCTCGAGGAACTCGGGGCTCACGTTGAAGAGCTTCACCTCGGGGAGGTCCAGCAGCTTGAGGCCGACGCCGTACGCCTTGATCATCACTTTGTCCTCGATGACGAGCTTCTCCATGGTCTCAGACTGGAACTCCACCATGACATGCTCTATGCCGCTGTGCTTCCCCACAACAACGCCCTTGTCGCCCTTAGCGTCGCCCCCCACCACGGTGGCCTCGTTGCCTATGCAGCTCAGCACGTTGAGGGCCCTGCTCTGGCCGTTGGAGTACCTGCGGTCGGATACACGGTTCTCTACGCTGACGCCGGGCTCCACGTGGTCAGCCATCTACCCGGTGGCCACGTCGCCGACCCTGATGTTGTACGTGATGCCGCCCACGCCGGGCAACACCACCGGCTCACCGTCCGCGGAGATCTTGTACACCGAGTCGCCGACCACCGGGCTGACGACTTCCCCGATGACCGAGATCTTTACTATCTTGTCGCGGTTTGTCTTGATCATCTTAGATCAGGCTTAGAGGATGAGCGGTCATGTTAAATGTATCGAGCGGAACTGCACATCCTTTAAATCTAGGTAGGGGTCTACTACGTAAATCCGGCTTAACGGCGGCTCGATCATGGATATTCTCGACATAACCATACTATCGGCGGAGGGGCTTCGG
>CAZBUI010000039.1:0-13839 GCA_964495055.1 uncultured Candidatus Bathyarchaeia archaeon
GGCGGCGCCTTCTTCACGGTAGACTTTAGACAGTATCGGCGGACGCTGTACGAGGAGGGACAGAAAATCGTGGCCAAGCTGGTGAAGGAGGTGGCCAAGAAGCACGGCGTCGAGGCCAGCCTAACCCAGACCGTGAACGCTAAGCCTGTGAAGTTCGATCCGGGGATGGTGGGGGTTGTGGAGAGGAAGACCAGGGAGCTAGGGCTGTCCTACAAGGTTATGCACAGCGGCGCCGGGCACGACGCCCAGTTCATGAGCCACGTATGCCCAACATCCATGATCTTCGTGCCATCCATCGGAGGCAGGAGTCACTGCCCTCAGGAGAAGACCCTTAAGGCGGACTGTGTCAACGGCGCCAACGTCCTGCTCGGTTGCGTCCTAGAACTCTCCGGGGTAGACATGGCTCACGTATGACCAACGTAAAATAAGGGCCTAGGGGAAGAATTAGCCGTGGAGGAGTCTGTCCGGAACTGCCACTTCTGTGGGACCCAGACTGTCACTCCATACCGTTGCCCCAAGTGCGGCTACCTTTTCTGCCGCCAGCACCGTCTACCGGAGCAGCATGGCTGCGTCGCAGGAAAGAAGCCTTCGAGGAAGGAGACTCGCCATCGACGCGGAGGCTTGGTCAGACTAGTAGCCAGAGTAGCGGTGGTCATAGTTGTTCTAGGGGTATCGTTATACACGCTCGACTTGTTTGGGATGGTAGATCTCCAAGGTTTAGTGGGCCAGCTCCAGGGATTCGTAGCCGAGTTAACGTGACCAGCCGGAATCACTACTTTAATATGGAGAAGATAACGCTTTTATCTGTCCCAGACATGAGCCCGTGGCCAAGTAAGGATAAGGCACCGGACTTCTAATCCGGAGATCGAGGGTTCGAATCCCCCCGGGCTCGCCATCTCCATCGCTTTCATTCTCTATACATGAGTTAACCCTGTTGATTTTCTTAACAATCATACGCAGTGCAAGTATTTCGGTTGAATCAACTGAATATCGTATTAAATGAATTTATAACATGTATAAATAAGAAAAGAGAAGAGAATTTCTACTTCTTTAACATAGGACCGACGAAGTACCCTATTACGACGCCGATTATCAGCGCCGCCACCGCAACCAGCTGCATGGTGCTCGCCGAGCTCCGCGCCGCCGAGAGATCGGCCTCACAGGACGCTATCTCGCCAGTCAGAGTGCTGACGTCTTCCTCTAGGCTTGCTTTCTCCGCTTCCAGCGTAGCGACGTTGGTTTCCAGATCGGCTACATCGTCTTCCAAGCCTGCGATGTCTTCCTCAAGCATCGAGACGGTGGCCTCCATGCCGTTACGGACCGCGAAGTCTAGGATGTTGCCGAACAGGACGTCTCCCTGCTGCGGGTTGCCTGAAGTCAGGTTGTATCGATCTGGTTTCTGCAGCTCCGGCTTGTACATGGGCGAGTAGTGGCTGAACGGCGCGTCGGATGTCGCGATAACGTAGTTGTTGTTGGGAAGCTCTTCCAGAGTCATCATGGCGAAGGCTCCCTCCTGCCCTGGACTGTGTGCCTCTGGGGCGGGGGCGGACTCGTCGCTGATGACGCCGCTGTCGGACGTCGTCATGATGACGTAGACGCCGTCGATGTCAGTCTCGTCTAGGGCGTAGTAGTTGCCGTTCAGGTACCCTATGATGACCCCGCAACCGTGGAACTGCGCGTAAGTCACGCCGGCTACGAGGAACTTGTACTCCGGTGCACAGTTCTCCGAAATGGCCTTA
The DNA here is from genome assembly GCA_964495055.1 of uncultured Candidatus Bathyarchaeia archaeon. Classification (GTDB taxonomy): domain Archaea; phylum Thermoproteota; class Bathyarchaeia; order TCS64; family TCS64; genus RBG-16-57-9. The sequence goes on from CAZBUI010000039.1 coordinate 1,740, forward strand.
ACCCTGTAGGCTGCGTCGAAGTTCACCACGGGGTCTTGTGCCTCGCCGTTCTCGCCGCGAAGATGGCTGCCCACCGTCTCAAGTGCGATGTTCGCGTCGGGTATTCTCAGCTCCTGGCCGTCCGGGTAGTCGCTGTCCGAGGCGACCCAGAGCAGCTTGCTGCCTTCGTCGAACCACGCCATTAAGGCTGAGAGCTCCGCCTCGGTATACTCCACGGCGGGGTCTGCCTGTATCATTACGAGCATGTCCGCTCCAGACAGGTCAGACGCCGCTAGGTCTCCAGTCACGACGCTCCAGTCAACGTACGAGTAGTCCTCCATGGCCGCCTTGAGGTTGTCATCAGCCTCAAGGGCGCCTTTCATGTGTACGACCACCTTTCCACTTGACTCCGCACCTACCAGCGTGATGGATGTCAATGACATGAATAGAGTAGATAGAAGAAGAAGCCCGATGAGTTTATTTTTCATGGTTTTTCTCCGGGTTCAAATAGCAGCGAACGGCATAAAAGCTTTCTCTGGGCATCGAGCAGACTTTAAATGCTGTAAAAACGATATCGACTCAAGGTGATATCCCCATGGATAGGCGGATCTTGATTGGAATCGTAGTAGTCGCGATAATTGGGTTAGGCTACTTCGGGTATAGGGCGATGAACCCTGCTCAGCCCGATGGGTCTGAGAATGGAGAGGAGCCCCCGGACACGAACGGAGAGGAGCCCCCGGACACGAATGGGGGGGAGCCCATTACCGCAACGGTCTCGGGCACCGTCACAGATGACTCGGGTAAGCCCATCGAGGGCGTTCTCGTGCAGATCGGCGACGTATCGACAACCACCGACTCGAAAGGAGAGTACAGCCTAGAGGTATCGAATGGAACCTATTACGTCGAGGCCAGCAAGGAAGGCTACAGCCAGGGTATCAAATCAGTCACGGTCACGGAGGAGACAGAGTATGAAGCGGATTTCTCTCTCAGGGTCTTGAGCACCGGGCCAGGGGAAGGTAAAACCATACGCGTGGTGACTCGCCACGGAGCGGACATCATGCTGGTGGCCGAGGAGCTTTTCCTGGAGAGCGACTATGCCGTCGAGAACAACATAGTGAACATAGAGTGGCTGCCCATAGCCGACTCGCTCTGGATCGAGACCATCGCTAGGTCAGGTGACATCGACGTTGCCTGGGGCGGCGGGCCCGACTTGTTCGACATCATCCTAGACGCGGAGCTGCTTGCCCCCCTTGAAGGTGAGGACATCGACGCGATTCTCGCGGGCATCCCGGAGGACATCGGGGGCTCAGAGACGCGTAGAGTCGTAGACGGCGACGTATACTGGGCGGGGGCCGCGATAAGCTCATTCGGGTTCACGATCAACACCCAGCTACTCGATTACTACGATCTTCCAGAGCCCACGACCTGGGAAGACTTGGGAAGCGCCACTTACGCTGCTTACCTGCCCACGACGCTCGTGGGCACCGCCGACGCAACCACCTCCACGTCCAACACAAGGATATTCCAGATAATACTCCAGATATACGGTTGGCGAGACGGATGGGACCTGCTCATAAGGATGGGAGCCAACTCGAAGATATTCGACCAGTCAGGCAACGTCAGGGATGCGGTGATCAACAAAGAGATAGCCATCGGCACGACCATAGACTTCTACGGCTACACGGCTCAGTGGCTGAACCCCGAGTTCTGCAAGTACGTCTTCCCCGCCGACGGCACCATCGTGAACGCCGACCCCATCGCGCTACTGACTACATCACAGAAGCCAGACCTGGCGCTGGGGTTCATAGAGTGGGTGCTTAGCCCCGAGGGCCAGAAGGTTTGGCTGGACGGCAACATCAACAGGATGCCGGCCAACGAGGCGGTGTTCGACACCCCTGAGGGCAAACAGAGAGCTGACCTCGAAGAGGTTTTCCAGAAAACCAAGGAGGCTCTAACCATACAGTTCGACAGCGCCGAGGGAGCTAGCTACTACTCGGCCATAAGAAGCTACCACAGGGCTGTGATCGTGCTGCCCCAGATAAAGCTGGAACAGGTCTGGGAGGATCTTACCTTTGCACTGGAGGAGGGACGGATAACTCAGGAGGAGTTTGACGACCTAGCCTTCAGGCTGGGCGACCCAGACGAGATCGAGTTCGTGGACCCGACGACAAGCGAGACGGAGACGTTCACGATGGAGTACGCCCAGAGCATAAACAGCCGCATCGAGGAAGACGTCGAGTACAAACAGGAGATGGTGGATGCATGGACAGCCGCCGCGCTCGACCACTACGATGAGCTCTCCGCCGAGCTCAGCAGCATCTCCTAGGGGAAACGAATGACGCTGAGCTGGACAAAGCCGCCCTCTATCGAAGAGAAGATAGAAAAGCTGAGGAGGGAGGTGGACCCGCTCACGATAACCCAGACTCTTGTTTCATACACCATACTAATTGCGTTCCTGGTGGCGCCGTTGTCTTCATTGATTCTGCAGGGATTCAGCTATCAGGACGCCTTCTCGCTGAGATGGTTCACCAACATACTGACGAGCCCCGAGTACGTCAGCCTCCAGAGCCGCGGCGGACGCATGTTCGAGGTGAGACGGGACGTCATGTACATCTGGGGATACGACCACGGCATACTTCTAAACAGCCTCATAGTGGCTTTCTCGGTCACCGTCCTGTGCAGCGTCATAGGGATAGCGGTGGCCATGATCATGGGCAGATACGAGTTCAAAGGAAAATCCATTTTCAGGGTCATACTTCTCATCCCGCTGTTAGCCACCCCCTTCGTGAACGCCTACGTGGTGGGCAAGGTGTTCAACCCCCGGTTCGGGCTACTCAACTACCTGCTGTACGACATCCTCCACATACTCCCGTGGAGGATCAGTGTGGACGGGCTCGTCGGCCTCGTGGTGGCTCAGACACTCTCGTACTACCCCATAGTCTACCTGAATGTCGTGGCGTCGCTGAACAACATCGACCCCAGCCTCGAGGAGATGGCCGAGAACCTGGGCGCGAAGGGGTTCAGGCTGTTCAGGACTGTGACGTTCCCCCTCTTCCTCCCCGGGCTCGTGGCGGGCGCGGTTATCACCTTCATCTTCAGCCTTGAGGACCTGGGGGCCCCCATAGGCTTCATAGGCGCCAGCGCCAACCCCCTGTCGAAGAGCGTCGCGTCGTATCAGATATACGCGGCCTTTGCAGAGGCGTTGACGGGGCAGATATCCCCCAAGACCTCTGCGCTGGCTCTTCTAATAATGACGATAACGGTGCTGAGCTACGTCGCGGTGAAGACCTACACGTCCCGCCGAAGCTACACCATGATAAGCAAGGGGGGGCGCTGGAACCCGAGGGTGCGCACCCCGGGGCTTGGCGGACAGGCGGCGATCTGCCTCGTCCTGCTGCTGCTCGTGATCTGGGGTGCGATGCCCCAGATAGGCACCTTCGTTCTAGCCTCCACCAACTGGGCTACCAGCGGGACGCTGCCGACGCGTTTAACCGGGGCGTCCTTCAGGGCCCTGTTGACCAACAAGGACGTCACTAGGGCGATAGCCAACAGCCTAGGCTACTCGTTCGTGGCCGTCGCCATAATGGTCGTCGTAGGCTCCAGCATATCCTACGTGGTCTCGAAGAGGGATATACCCTCGAAGGGCGTCCTCGACATGCTGGCGACGGTCCCCGTCTCCGTGCCGGGCATAAGCCTAGCCGTCAGCTACTTCCTCTTCTTCTCGACGCCGTTCTTCAGAGGCTCCCTGCTTGACCCGTTGACGGACCCGGCGCTGCTGCTCATACTCGCGTACACGATTCGACGGCTGCCGTTCATGACCAGATCCGTCTACGCGGGACTCCAGCAGGTTGACAAGGGGCTCGAGGAGGCCTCCCTCAACCTGGGCGCTACGAGGACGACGACCTTCGTGAGGATAGTGATCCCCCTGATAGTCACCAACGTCATCGGCGGAGCCCTCCTGAGCTTCGTCTACTCGATGGCCGAGGTGAGCACCAGCATCACTCTAGGCGCGTTGCGGGAGGACAGGGTTCCCATCACGTTCTTCATAAGCCAGATCGTGTACGGCACGGCAGCCGTGGGGGCGGTGAGCATCGGCGCCAGCCTCTGCATAATGCTCATGGCGGTCCAGATCACGGCGATGGCGGTGAGCAACTTCGTGCTGAAACAGAAGGCGTCGTTCCTGGGGGTTTAAAAGATGGTAGAGATAGAGCTTAGAAATCTGACCAAGCTTTTCGGAGACGTCGTGGCAGCGGACCACATCAACTTGACGATCAAGGACGGAGAGTTCTTCACGCTGCTGGGCCCCAGCGGCTGCGGTAAGACCACCACCATGCGCCTCATAGCGGGGCTGGAGTTCCCCACGAAGGGAGAGGTGTTTTTCGACGGCCGGGACGTAACGGGGCTCCCCTCGTTTGAGCGCAACACCGGCATGGTGTTCCAAAACTACGCCCTGTGGCCTCACCTCAAGGTCTACGAGAACGTTGCCTACGGGCTGAACGTACGGAAGATACCTAAGGAAGAGGTGAGGGAGCGTGTGCTCGACGCCCTCGACCAGGTAGAGCTGGAGGGCATGGAGGACAGGTTCCCGACGCAGCTCAGCGGGGGTCAGCAGCAACGCGTAGCCCTGGCCCGGGTGCTGGTGATCAACCCCGCGGTGCTGCTACTGGACGAGCCGCTGAGCAACCTTGACGCCAAGCTCAGGGTCCAGATGAGGGAGGAGATCAAGGCGTTGCAGAGGCGGCTGAAGATAACCACGGTCTACGTCACCCACGATCAGGAGGAGGCCATGTCGGTCTCCGACAGGATCGCCATACAGGACCACGGCAGGGTGAGGCAGATAGGGACCCCCAAGGAGATATACAACGTGCCCCAGGACCTCTTCATAGCCACTTTCATGGGCAGGGGCACACTGCTGGAGGGGGAGGTGACCTCCACCGAGGACGGGGTGCACATGACGGTGGGCGGCATCACCCTCCAGGGCCTCGACTCCACGGGCAGGATCAAGCAGGGAGACTTAGCTGCCTGCGTCATCAGGCCCGAGAACTACAGCCTCGAGGAGCCGCCCGAGCCATCAAACGTCCTAGAAGGCGAGGTCGAGTGGGTGTCCTTCATAGGCCCCTACACAGAGGTCAGGGTGGACGTAGATGGAAACAAGGTTCTAGTGGATGTTCCACCCAGGGTGGAGGCCCCCGTTGGTGGAAGACTTAAGGTCTACATCCCGTATAAAGACACGATAATGCTTCCCTTGGAAGAATGATCGATGAGAAGAAGAGACAAGATAGTTGTACCCGTGTTAATAGCCCTGACTCTAGCCGGGCTTTTTAGCGCCATCCCCTATGCCCAGGCCTATACTGGGCAGAAGATAGCCGAGACCATGAGCTCGCCTCTGCCGTCCGCCCCAGAGCCCGTGCTACAAGGCGGCGACTTCCCGGTGCACGTTAAGGACCTGTCAGACTCCCTCGCCGACGGCGAAGCCTCGGCCTGGTCCGGGGAGATAGGCTCCATGTATGGACTCTACGCCTTGTCCCTGGTGAACGGCACCTTCGACGGCGAGAAGTGGGTGTTGTACTTCAATGTCCCGGGCGACGCGCACCCCGGGCTGTATGACCTGATCCTGACCCAGAGCGGCGGTGGAGAGAGCGAGGAAATACTCCAGAGCAGATGCGTGTGGGTGCTGGACGAGTGGCCCGAGAGCCTCGTAATAAGCCATCTGACCGACATCCATGAGCCCATCACGCCGATCGTGTTCAGCCAGTACATAATGCAGACCAACTTAATAGACCCCGATCTGTGCATAGCCTCTGGTGACAACGTCCAGACGGAGTCCAACGCCAGGGCGTGGGCCTATCTGCAGTACAACATGCTTCACATGGAGTTCCCGAGCTACCTGCTTCCCGGTAACCACGACTACTCGGGTTACGGTGGCGCCATCTACGCGCTCTACGGCGGTAAGCTCAACTACACCCTGGTCCTCGGCGACTACATGTTCGTCGCCTTGGACAGCAGGGGCCTGGGCACCGTCACGGCGAAGCAGCTGAGGTGGGCTGAGAACCAGCTATCAAAGTACCCGGATAAAGTCAAGATTATGAGCTTCCACCACCCGCTGCTGAGCAGCGAGTACGAAGACGACCTGGGCGCCGTGACGGGCGGAAGCATCACGGGCGACTGGCAGAACATTGAGGAGCTGGAGGAGGTCATGTACCCCTCGTGGAAGGACCCCACCGACGGCCACCCGCTGGAGGTGGCCCAGACCCTTCTGCGCATCATCCAAGAGCAGGACGTCAGGCTGATACTAGCTGGGCACGTGCACCGCGACATCATCTACATACTTAACGACAGACACTACTTCGTGACGACGTCCACGACGGGCGGAGGGTTGCCCCCCGGGCAGCGGTTCGGTACGAGGCTGATAACGGTCTACGAGAACGGGACGCTGCGGTTCGACCCGTACACGGAGGCGAGGTTTGAGGATCCGCCGAACAACATGCCCACGGGCTACATCGAGTATGTCTACGGCTCGGCCAACGACTTCTCCGAGACTGCGGTATCGGTTACCCTCGAGAACATGCTGAACATGAGCATCAAGGAGGGTAGACTTATCTTCAAGGTCTCGGGTAGCAGACCGGCGACGGAGTACAGCTTCGTGGGCGCCCAGCCGGTGAGGGTGGAGACGGCAACCAGCGACGCCGGCCACGTCTTCGACGCGTACTTCGACGTCGATCCCATGAGCGTGCTGGAGGTAACCCTCAAGGCCGAGGACGACGCGGAGGCCCCGGAGGCCGAAGCTAGGCTCGTCAGCCTAGACGACGACGAAGCCACGTTGAACCTGACCGTAAGCGACAGCGGCTGGGGCCTCAAGATGGCCGACGCCTCCTACTCCACCGACGGCGGCCAGACCTGGACCGGAGTAGACACTGGCATCGAGCCTGTTCTCGGCGGCGAAATATACGATGCCACGTTCCCTGAGAAGACCTATACTTTCACGGTGCCGCTGGCACAGGGCGAGACCGTCCTAGTAAAAGTGGAGGTCACCGACTACGCGGGCAACACTGCGTCATACGTGTCCCCCGATCTCCCGCCACGGTCGTACACCCTGAGCGTCGAGTCGACGCCCATAGAGGTCTCGTTCACAGTGGACGGCGAGGACGCCGAGACGCCATACACGGGCACCTTCACGGCGGGTGAGTACACCCTATCGATGCCTGAGGCCGTGACCGTGGGCGACGCCGAGTACAGCTTCCAGTGGTGGGCCGACGGCGAGATGGAGTCGACGAGGACCGTGGAGCTGGTGGAGGACACAGATGTCTCGGTCATATACCATGTGGTCGAGGCCGAGGAGCCGAGTGAGCCCGAGGAACCGGAGACAGGCGGAGGCATACCCGTCCCCATAGGATACATAATGGCTGGGATCCTACTGGCGACGGCGACGCTGAGCCTCAAACGCCCCAGACGCTGACCCCTTTTCTCATTTTTGGAGCCAGCTCATAGCTATATATTGGCTGTCAATAACTAATCTTGACGAGCCTTGGATGAGCAGTCCCTAACGGTGAAGGAGATCGAGGAGCTGGGGTACTATGACTTCATGGGGTACATGGGCGTCCTGTTCTTCAACATAGGCGGAGCGGCGAGCATGGACAGGCTGGCCGGGCTCTGCCACATCGGCGAGGACACGCTGGTGTTGGACGTGGGGTGCAGGACGGGAGGCAACTCGTGCTACCTCGCACAGAAGCATGGTTGCAGGGTCGTCGGCATCGACATCGCCGAGCACATGATAATGTACGCCGAGAAACGGGCCGAGGAGTTAGGGCTCACAGACCGCGTATCCTTCTAGGTAGGGGACGCGTACAGCCTAGAGTTCCAGGACGGCGGCTTCGACGCCGTGCTCACGGTGTTCACCTCACAGTTCCTGGAGCCCGCTAAGGCGTTCTCCGAGTTCCATAGGGTCCTCAGGCAGGGAGGATACCTGGGCATAAACGAGATGTACAGGGCTGATCAGGTTCCCCCAGACGCCGTGGAGAAGGTGGATTACGGTGAACAGGTCTTCAGGGAACTCACGGATCTGCCGTTCACGTTGAGGAGCTCATCGGTGTGGAGGGAGGCGTTCGAAGCCGCAGGGTTCACGGACACCGTCGTCGAGGAATACTCCAACTACCCGGGGCAGGCCGAGTCGCTGAGCATGATCGAGGAGGTGGGCGGCTTGGGCAGGTTCCTGTGCATCCTCTGGAAGATGCTGGTCCTGGCATTGAAAAGCGGCAAGATACGCAGACGCTACGCCAAGATCAGCAAGGGTAAGAGGGTTCTGCTCAGAGATAAGGTGGCCAGCAGGTACATAGGCTACATTCTATGTGCGGGCGTGAAGACTTGATCATCAGTATGTGATTGGAAACGTGGTTGGTTAACGGTCTTCGTCTTCGGGTGGCTGGCTGAAAAAGTCCAGGGGCCGCTGCCCCGTCATCTTGCTCTCCTTGATTAGGAAGTCCCTCATCTCGTCCGGGTCGGTGAAGATGCGTGTCGCGTACCACTCGAAGAACGGGCTCGGCTCATACGGATAGTACGCGTACACCAGCTTGGCTAGGCTCTTGGCGTAAACCATCTCGCACATTACCCCCGCCGAGATGCTCTTCCGGGGATGATACACCACGGTCATGTCGCTGTTCTCGATGATCTTGTAGTCGCTGTCAATTATCTGGAACCTGAGGTTCTTGATGGCTGTCTCCACCTCCCGGATGTCGAACTCGGCCTCCAGGGGGCCGTCCCTGTAGGTCATGCAGAAGGTGAAGGTCTCGGGCATCTCCTGGTCAGCGTCGATGGTCTCGTTGACGGCGTCCCTCCACTGCTCCACGATGTCCCAGTCCTTGATGAGGTAGGGGTCGTAGATGACGTAGTACTCGCTGAGGCTCTCCAAGAACCTGGTGATCTGCCTGAAGAAATCTGGGCCCTCGCCGGTGATGGGGTGGCTCAGGTAGAACGTCTCCTTCCCCGGCTTGAAGACGAGGTCCCGGAGGAGCTTGGGGCCGTTCTCGTATGCGACGAGCTGTATCTCCTTCCGGGGCTTGAAGGACTCTGCGAGGTGGTAGATGCCGTTGACCTCTTCGCGGCGCCAGTTGGCGATCTCCCCGAGGGTGTACTTGTGGTCCTGCCACTGGGTGTCCCTGCCGAGCCTGTCCCTGACTCTGACGAAGTCGTCAAAGATTATTATGAAGAGGTCTGGGTCGATGAGCCTGACGTCGTCCTCGGTGAGGCCCTGAAACCTGTTGCCCTTCCACTCGAAGTGGTATGGGGTGCTGACGATGTGGACGCCGCCCTTCTTGTCTATCTCGGCCACTATCTTGTCTATGGCCTGTTTGCGGTAGTCCTCCATCTTCTCGGGCTGGCTGTCGTAGAAGTCCAGGATGTTGATCTTGTTGAGGTTGGTGCCGTCGAGCCTGGCCTCCTCGACGATGTAGTGGAAGAGGTGGTGGTAGCCGAAGCTGGCTATCTCGTCCAGCTCGTTGAGCATCTCGTCCCTGCCGTTCCCGGGGGCGCCGGTGCAGATTATCACCCGTTTCCGCTCTGACATTTCCTTCAAACAAAAGGACATGGACTAGTCCTTAATGTTACCGGTAAAGTTGCCGGAAACATGTAAACAGCTGGCGTCCTGACAACCCTCTAAAACTACGTAACTTGGTTAAATAAAAAAGGGGTTAGACGTCGCCGTTCTGCTCTATCTTGGTGTCCTCGTAGGGCGCCGCGACGCGGCGGTAGAACTCGTGCTGTATACACTCCAGCACCCCCATGGCTTTGTTGATGTGGTAGTACCGTAACGGATACACCTCCTTGATGACCTTGGTCACCACGTAGTTCAGGTGACCGTCAACGCTCTCCGGCGGCTTCTCCTTGAGCAGACCGATCAGCTCCTCCAGCACGTCGTCGTACTGGGGCCTATCCTCCTGGGTAATGTAGGGCATGTCTTCGCCTCGATATGGGTTAGCCTCCCGGGTGTAAAGGGTTTACTCAACGGTGAGCCTGTGCCGCAGCAGCTCCCCACCGTTTTCGTCGTAGACGAAGAACCCTTGCACCTTCATGCCCTGTAGCACCGGGGGAAGCCAGTAGAGGTCGTCCTGCCACATCTCGGCGTAGGGTATCTCGTCGTAGCCGAACCACGCGAGCTCGCCCTCGTCGCTGGGCTTCGGCTCCCCTGTGAACGTGGACGTGGAGTAGATGTGCACCTTCCAGTCGGGGCTCTGCTTCTCACCGAAGTAGAAGTCGATGGCGCCGTGATGCGTCAGGTCGCCTACCTTGAGCCCCGTCTCCTCCAGCACCTCCCTCACGACGCACTCCAGAGGCGTCTCGCCGGGCTGGACCTTGCCGCCGGGCCCGTTCCACTTGCCTTCCCCGAATCTTCCAACCGACTTTCGCTGTAGTAGCAGCCGTCCCTCGTTGGTGATCTCGCACAGCGTGGCCTCGACGACCATGCCAGATATGACGTTGATGCAGCGTTAAGGCTTTACTCAGGTTGTTCTGCGTCAGTCTTCTCATTTTCGTACACTATAGTTAACAGGTTTGTCAATTATGGTGTATGAAAGTAAGAGGCGACTTTGCATTTTCCTTATAATTGGTTACTTATTATAAGCGTTTTTTCTAGACTCTAATTATTATTGGCTTTATCTTAATTTTTGTATCTATTTTTTATATATACAATATTTTTATTTTCATAACAGTTGTTTTTAGTTAAATTAGTTTCAGTTATCAGTTATTTTTATTTTTTAGCCATAGTTAATGAGGTTAGTACCTCCCGACATGGAGCAAATTGTTTGTTCAGTTTTTATTGTATAAATCTAGGGGGTAATGATTTATTTTGGTCATATAAAATGATAAAATATTTTAGATTTATTATTACTTAAATGTACGGATGTGTCTTCGTTCTGTGAAGGAGGATATATAAAGTGAGGAATAAAAGGGCTGTACTATTCACTCTGATTTACATCATATCCTCAACGTTTACAGTGGTTGTGCATGGACGGGATTATGCGTCATATACGTTGGTACTGGATGTCTATCTGGATGGGAGCGTCAACGTAGAATACGTCGTCGAACCCGACCCGCTGCTGGCACGCGTCAATGTGACTCTGTTCGGAGATCGATATGAGGGACTGATAATAACCGATTCGAAGGGCACCATGCTAGACTGGAACTTCATATCTAGTGGGGTTGAGGTAGACACCCTCGGTAGCAGTGAGATTACAATTACATATTCGACGCAGACGCTTACAAATAAGACAGGGTCCATGTGGACCATCGGCTCGGCTTCTAGGGTTAACTCGATTGTCACGCTCCCGAGGGGCGCGGTGTTGGTAGGGCTGTCGCCGGCCCCCTCCGGCATACTGGTCCTCGACAACCGGGCGACCATCACCACGCCTCCGGAAGGTTTCCGCGTATCGTATATACTCGGGGCAACGGGTGTGCGTGAAAACGCTCTCACCCTGTTAACCGACGCAGAGTCCAAGATACACGAGGTGAAGGTTCAGGGGTTAGTTGTGAGTGAGGCGGAGTTCACTTTTGACCAGTCCAAGGAAGCATATGAACTGGGTCTATACGCTCAGTCAGAGGACCTCTCGTTTCAAGCATCAGAGATGATTAGAGACCTCGTAACGGCCGCCGAGGACGCGGCCAACACAATCAACGAGACGAGGAGCTTGATGCTTAGCAAAGAAGGCAAAGTCGGGGAAGACGCGCTGTGCGAGGCAGATGTGCTGCTTGAGGCGGCCGAGGAAGCGTATCGCTCCGGTAACTATCGAGAAGCGCTGAGTAAAGCCGAGACGGCGTACAGGGTGGTCATTGAAGCGGCCCCTGTCTCACAGGGAGTCCGAGGCCTGCTCACAACCGGCATAGTTATCTCCGTACCCGCCGTTTCAGCGGCCCTCTTTTTATTGAAAAATGGGTGGAGCGATCAATCTCCCAGTGACATTAGACATGCACCAAAAGTAGACCTGGATGCCATCCTTGAGAACAAGCCCTATCTGAGGAAACAAGACAAGGCCGTGCTAAGGTACCTGCATGATACCGGCGGCTCGTTCATCACCGACATAAGAGAACACTTCGAAATGTCGAAATCAAGCGGATGGCGAATGATCAGGCGCCT
>CAZBUI010000040.1:0-3018 GCA_964495055.1 uncultured Candidatus Bathyarchaeia archaeon
GTCCAGTCGAAGTATAACGGAATTTTCATCCGTGTGTCCTCATGATACCCTGGCCACCCATATATCCTCATCGCCCCCGTGGCTCTTCACCGAAGGCCGAACCCTGCGGATCCATTGTGGATCGCAATCCATATTAGAACATGGGCTCTCCCTTGATCATTATCAGTGATTGATATGCCAAAGAGTGTTTTTGATAAGCCGACCATCGAAAGCAGGTTGGCTGTTCGTGGAGTCAAGTGGCACAGGGATTCTCCGGACGTCATCCCCCTGTGGTTGGCAGACCAAGATTTCCCGTTATGCCCTGAGCTGAAGGACGAACTGAGGAAGGCTATAGAGGAGGAGTACACGGTTTACAGCTCCGACGCCGATGCCAGGGAGGCGATCGTTGAGAAGCTGAAGCGGGTCAACAAGGTCGAGGTACCCCCCGATCAGGTCATGATGACCCAGGGGGTCAACCCCTCCATGTGGCTTGCCGTGAGACACGCGTGCCGCCCAGGCGACGAGGTCATAGTCACGGACCCCATGTACCACCCGTTCTTCCTCAGCACCGAGGTCACGCAGACCCAGCCCATTTACTGGAAGCTCGACCTTGACGGCAAGTACAGGTTCGACGTGGAGAAGCTCAAGGAACTCATAACGCCTAAGACGAGGCTCATCTACGTCTGCAACCCCCACAACCCGGCAGGCCGCTCCATGACCCGGGAGGAGCTCAAGGGCGTAGCCGACGTCGCCGTGGACAACAAGATATACGTCATGGTGGACGAGCTCTGGGAGGACATCAGGTACGACGGCGTCAAGCACACCAGCCTCGCCTCCCTGAACCCGGAGATAGCCGACCTCACCGTCACCAGCTGGGGCTTCAGCAAGACGTGGAGCGTCCCCGGCCTACAGGCGGGGTACCTGGCCTGCACCAACAAGGTGATGTTCCAGAACCTCCAGCGCCTCGCCCGAGGCATCCTCAGGGGCACCAACAACCTGGGGAAGGCCATCGCGCCCCTGATCTGCAGCGGCGAGATCGACTACTGGGTCGAGGACTTGAACAAGTATCTCGCCGAGGTCAGGGACCTTGTGGCGAAGAGGTTCAACGAGATGGGCGACTTCACGGTGCCGCACCTGGAGGCGACGTACCTCATGTTTCCCAGGTTCAACTACGGTCTAACAAGCGACGAGCTGGACAAGGTCTTATTGAAGGACGCCAAGGTGAGCCTGAACAAGGGGTCTGCCTTCGGGCCTTCGGGTCAGGGCCACATGAGAATACTGACGGCCACCAGCAAGGGCATAATGAACGAGGCCCTCGACAGGATCGAGAGCATAATACCCAAGCTGGAGAAGATGAGAGGCTGAGCCCGGCTTCTAACCCACTTTTTGTGTCCGGTTACATGGAATAAGTTTTTTCAGATGAGCCTAAGTTTGATTGATGAAAAGGGTCCATCAACGGGTATCGGGTCTTTTCTATTTCACGATGATTTACAGTCTTCACGTGGTTACAGGCGTCTGGTCGTCTTTTTCCCGTCTTTTCCTGTGATGACTAGTCTCCTTTGTCTGCGTCTCGGCGGCGGGTAGAAATGGAACCTCTCCGGATGGTCGCTCAGTTCCTTGAGATGCCTCTCTCTTTTCCGTCGGCCTATTCGCCCGCAGTATCCTATGCCGGTGACCATGCTGTCTGGATACAGGGTGATCTGATTTAGGCTTTATGTAGTATAGCCGGTGGTGTGGATCATAACTCGGTTGTGAGCGGCAGGTGGCTGCGAGGAGATGGGTTTAAATTACTCTATGGAATAAGCGTTTTTGTATATATTTGGATATAAAAGAGGTGTTTCTGGCTCTCCTTTCGATGGAGGGAGCGTCGGTTCGCCTTTTCTCGTCTCCCCCCGGGTGAGAGTGTTTTTTGGTCGAGCTGACGGATCAGTTTTCTTTGTTACGTGGAACAGAAGCCAGATATAGTGTCTTTCAGGATGAATTCCTATGAGCGTATTTGAGACAAGGGAAGAGAAGGATCGTGAAGAGATAACTGAGATACTAAGCGACCAACTGAAGATCGAGGGTCGACTCGTCGGCCTCTATAGAGAGTACGAAAGCGGTACGGAGAACAAGGCATTAAAACGGATCATGCAGAAGTTTCGTCTGGATAACCAGTCATATCAACATACTTGAACCAGTAATAGAGGTCCTTGAAGGCGAAGACCTGCTCATCGATGAAAAAAGGACATTAAGGAGAGCCTCGTCAAGCACTTGGAATTGGAAGCAGAGGCGATAAAGAAAGCAAACAAGGTTCTGAATAAACAGTTTCAGTACATTCGCAGGTAATTCAAGATACTTGGCTTTGTCGTCAAGTTTTTATTGGCTGGTGCACCGGGTGCACTCATGGCGTCTAAAGTCAAGGGTGGGGGTGTCGCTAGACAGAGAGATACTGAGAGAGATCGACACCGTCGTCGAGTCGTCTAAACACATGAATATCAGCCGTTCTCAGGTCGTCGAGGCAATCCTGGCTGCGTTCCTCAAACCTCCTTTCGACTATGTGGAGAAGGTTAGAGACCTCGTCGTTAGGCGGAGGGTGGAACTCCTTTAGAGGCGTAAAGGTGCACCCAGTGCACCACAAGGGTGACGTGACCTGAAATTTCACCCCACTAAACATTACTTACGAATGTACTGAAATTATCCTTTTTTACATGGAACTTGGTACCATATGCTGTGCACGCGGTGGCTTTTTTGAGCCGTGAGAACCACGCTTCTATTCAATTATAGTTAAAAAGTAAAAAATAAAAAATTACTTTTAACGTTTTTACTAATTGTGTTTCAAGAAAAATGTTATTTAAATATATAAATGATAAAAAATTAAGGTAAAATGAATAACTACCGAGATCTAAAAAACGCTTATAACAAGTAACCAGTTACAAGGAAAACGCAATCTTGCTAAAACCACAGCCACACACCCACAACACCCCGGCGGCGGTAGACACATCTGCGTCGCCAGCCGCGGAACAAGTTGGTGCGACTGCCGGGATTCGAACCCGGGCC
>CAZBUI010000040.1:3028-13774 GCA_964495055.1 uncultured Candidatus Bathyarchaeia archaeon
CACCCAGAACACCCCCACCGGCGACCCTACCCCCCTTTCCCGAGAGCCCCCATCAACCAAAGTCAAACAGAGAATATCAACATCCCCTTCACTCTGAAGCATCATCGGGCAGGTGAGGAGCCTCCTCACCGTTCTCGTACCTGAACTGCATCTCGTAGAGCTGCCTGTAGAGGCCGCCCTTCTCGATGAGCTCGTCGTGGGTGCCGGTCTCGGCGATCCTGCCCTCCTCCAGCACCACGATCATGTCCGCGTTCCTGACGGTGCTGAGCCTGTGGGCAATGATGATGCTGGTCCTGTCCCTGAGCACCCTATCCAGGGCCTGCTGTATTATGAGCTCCGTGTAGGCGTCTACGCTGCTCGTTGCCTCGTCCATTATCAGTATCCGGGGGTCAGCCAGCAGAGCCCGGGCCAGGCTGATGAGCTGCCTCTGCCCTACGCTGAGCCTGCCGCCACGCTCCCTGACGTCCGTCTCGTACCCCTCGGGCAGCTTCATGATGAACTCGTGGGCCCCCACCGCCTTGGAGACCTGTATTATCTCTTCGTCGGTGGCGTCGAGCCTGCCGTACCGTATGTTCTCCTTGATGGACGCCGAGAAAAGAAAGTTGTCCTGGAGAACCACGGCCATCTGCCGCCGTAGGGAGCCTATCTTGACGTTCCGCAGGTCGTGGCCGTCCACCTGTATGCTTCCCTCCACGGGGTCGTAGAACCTGTATAGGAGGTTGATCATGGTGGTCTTGCCGACGCCGGTGGGCCCCACCAGGGCCACCGTGGTGTTGGGCATTATCTCCAGGTCTATGTCCTTGAGCACTAGCTGACCCGGCTTGTACCCGAAGCTGAGGCCGCTGTACGTTATCCTTCCCTCTACCCGTGAGAGCTCAATGGCGTCGGAGTCGTCGATGACCGTCACCGGCGTGTCCATGATCCCGAACACCCTCTCCGCGGCGGCCAGCGCCGACTGGACGCTGTTCCAGAAGCCGCTGAGGTCCTGTATAGGCCCGAAGAACCTGCTCAGGTAGCTCATGAACCCGAACAGGACGCCGATGCTCAGATCCCCCTTCATGACGGCTGCGCCGCCGAACCAGAGGACCAGGAAGTTGCCTACCGCCGTGAATATCTGGACGGCCGGCCAGAACGCCGACATTATCTGCCCCGCCTGGACGTTGGCCTGCATGTTGTTGAGGTTCACCTGCTGGAACTCGCGGCGGGTCTCCCCCTCCCTGCTGTAGCTCTGGATCTCCTTCATGCCGCTGACGCTCTCCTCCATCTTGGCTGAGACGCTGGCGATGGTCTTACGGGTCTCCCTGTAAACCGTCCTGACGCGCCTGCCCCAGAAGTAGAGGAACAGCGCCATCAGGGGGATGACGCTGAACGTTATGAGGCTCAGCCACCAGTTCATGTAGAGCATGATGGCCACTATGCCCACCAGAGTGACGATGTCGACGACCACGTTGGCGATGCCGCTGGATATCAGCTCGGTGATCTTGTCCACGTCATTGGTGCCCCTGGACACTATGCTCCCCACCTCCCGCGTGGCATAGAAATCAAGACCGAGCCCCTGGAGATGCCTGAACATGTCCATCCGGATCTCGTACTCTAGGTTGCTGCCCAGCCAGTTAACTAGGAACCTTTGGCTGTACTGGGCCACGAAGAGCAGCCCGTAGACCACTATGAAGGCGCCGCTGATGAGCAGCAGCCCCCGGGTGTCCAGGTTCCCGATGTACCTGTCTATGGCGAGGCTGAACATGTACGGGGGCAGCAGGTTGATGAGGGTGCTTCCAAGTATAGCGGCCAGGAGCAGCAGGCTGCGCCGCCTCTGACTCAGCACGTACCCCACCATGCGCCTGAAGAGCACCATGTCCGGGATGGTACGCTCGTAGTCGTCCTCCTGCCCGTACCTTCTCATGTGCCAGCCCACTACGCGGCACCCCCCTCTTCGCCGGCGATTTGGGTCTGGTACAGCTTGTAGTAGATGCCCCGCCTCTCCATGAGCTCGTCGTGGACCCCCTCCTCGGCTATCTCCCCGTCCTCCAGCACGATTATGTAGTCGGCCTTCTTTATGCTGCTGAGGCGCTGGGTGATGATGAACGTGGTCCTGTTCTCCAGCAGCTCGTCAAGCGCCTGCTGTATCTCGTACTCCGTCTGGGTGTCAACGCTACTGGTGCTGTCGTCCAGTATCAGTATCTTGGGGTTCTTCAGCAGCGCCCGGGCGATGGCGACCCTCTGCTTCTGTCCGCCCGAGAGGGTGACGCCGCGTTCACCCACCCTGGTGTCGTAGCCCTCGGGTAGGCCCTCGATGAACGCGTCGATCTTGGCCTGCCTCGCCGCCATCTTTATGCTGTTCAGGTCGGCGTCCTTCACCCCGTAGGATATGTTCTTCCTGAGGGTGGTGCTGAATATGAAGGGGTCCTGACGCACTATGCCTATGTGGCCCCTGAGGGACTTTATGGTGACGTCCCTGATGTCCATCCCGTCCAGCTTTATGCTTCCCCTGGACACGTCGTAGAACCTGGGCAGCAGGTTGATGATGCTGCTCTTGCCTGAGCCGGTGGCGCCGAGGATGGCGACTGTCTGCCCCGGCTCCACCACTAGGTCTATGTCCTTGAGCACCATGTTATCGCCGTCGTAGCTGAACCAGACGTCCTCGAAGACGATTCTGCCCTCCACCTCTTCCACGTCGGTGGCGCCCTCCCTGTCCTTGACGTCCACTTGGGCGTCTATGACCTCGAAGACCCTCTCAGCCGCTGCGTTGGCCCTGACGAACATGCTCGTCATGAACCCGAGCATCCTCACTGGCCTCATGAGCCTGTTCATGTAGAAGTAGAACGCGACGATGGTGCCCAGCCTCAGCGCCCCCGAGATCACCTGGTTGCCCCCGTACCACAGGATTATGACTACACCCACGCTGCTGATGAAACCGGCCAGGGGCATGAAGAACGACCTAAGCCTCGCCAAGGTGATGTTGATGTCGAAGTACTCCCTGCACTCGGCAGCGAATTTTTGCTCCTCATAGTCCTCGCGGTTGAAGCCCCTCACGACCCTGAGCCCCGAAAGGTTCTCCTGTAGCACGCTGGTTATGACGCCGTTCTGCTCCCTCACCTCCCTCCATAATGGGCTCACCTTCTGGGAGTAGGTGCGCGTGGATACGAGTAGAAACGGAAGCACCAGGATCGATATCAGGGTAAGCCATTTGTTGAGAGACAGCATGCTGTACACCACCATGAGGAGAAGCAAAACGTTGCTCAGCGCCATCCTGAACCCGAAGTTGAAGAACCTGCCCAGCATGTTGATGTCACCGGTGGCCCTAGCCATGAGCTGACCCGTCCGCTGCTGGTCGTAGAAGCTGAAGCTCTGCTCGAGTAGGCTGTTATACATATCATTCCTAATCTCGTATCCGGCCCTCTGACTGATTATCGACAGTAGATACCTCTGGAGGTAGCTCAGCGCCCCCACCAGAGCGGCTATGACTATGAGGCTGAAGCTGAAAACGAATAGAGCCGCGTAGTCGGGGGCCATACCGGTCGAGTCGGTGACCCAGGCCGCCGCCGGTGACAGCATCCCATATACTAGCCCTTCGACGCCCTTCCCTTCCTCGATCATCTCTCCCTCGGCCACGTATCCTATCATGTCGACTATGCCGCCGATGATGGCGGGTGAGAGGACGGAAAGGGTGGTGGTCAGCACCACCAGCACAAGGACCGCCTTCACTTCCCAGTAGGACGTTATGTAGCCGAAGAGCCTGCGGAAGATGCTCCACTCGACTTTCCGGGGCCACGGGTCGCCGCGTCTCGACATTAACCCCGCTGCTCCTCCGTGGACTCTTCTATTATCTCTGAGAGGCGGCGCAGGGCGTCCATGTACACCTGGTCCTTCATGAGCCGCATGTGGCTGAGTATGTGAGCCGTGCTGCGTGCCGCGTACTTGCTGACGTCGGGCACGGTGGTCCTCTTGGTGATCCTCTCCTCGTAAGCCTTCTTCTGGCCGAGGTAGCACCTCTGAAGCAGGGCCCTAGCCTCGTCTCTCCGGTCCTCCGGCACAGAGACGCCGTACCCGCTCAAAGCCAGCAGCATGCCGTCTATGTACTCCTCCTGCCACGCCGAGTAGTCGGGGTCCTGGCTGAGAGCCTCGGTGAGGCTGTACGCCACGTGGAAGCCGGGGCTGACGCTCCTGTAGTAGGGCTGAACCATGTTCCTCACCTTCTCCTCGCGGGCGACCTCGATGAGCCCAGCCTCCAGTAGCTGGTTGAGGTGGTGGACGATGCTGCTGTGGTTCCTGTTCAATGCCTTGGCGAGGTCCGTCGCAGAGAGCTCGCCGTGTCTAAGCTTGTTCAGTATCTGCCTCCTGGTCTCGTCGGCCAGCAGCTTCGCTACCTCTGGATCTTTTATCACGTGGATTCGGTGCCTCAAAGGAATCGCTACAATACAGTGTAGCGCTATATTAATGTCTAACGTTTAACGAGTGACGAGGATGGCTATTTTCTGCGGCTCAGGCTCCGCACCTTCTTGCCGGCGCTGGTCCTGCCCCTGAACGCCCTGCCGACGTGGGGCTTGCCGGTCTGCCTCGGCTTCCTGAACTTGAGCTCAGCCCCCTCGGCCGACTCCAGGTACTCCTTGAGGGACTCCACGTTCTCCTCGTGGCTGGTCTTCCGGCGGGGGTCGTATGGTATGCCGAGGCTTCTGGCCTTACCTGGGGTAAGCTCCACGGCCTTCAGCTCCTCGCCGCTGAAGCCTTTGCCCTCGCGAACCTTGCCCCTGCTCTCCACGATGGGTGAGATCAATCGAACCATTCGAATCTACCTGTAGCTCTTCTGCTTCCTGCGCCGGGCGCCTGGGCCGCCGAACTTCTTGGACTCTTTGCGGCGGGCGTCTCCCGCGAGCATGGTCCTGTCGTACTCCATGTACCTGCTCCTGAGGCGCTTGCTCCTCGTGTACTTTACGAGGCCCTGGGCGATGCCCATCCTCACCGCCTCCGCCTGGCTCATGACGCCTCCGCCTTGGGTCTTGGCCTTTATGTCCACCTTGTCGGCGTAGTCGCCT
The DNA here is from genome assembly GCA_964495055.1 of uncultured Candidatus Bathyarchaeia archaeon. Classification (GTDB taxonomy): domain Archaea; phylum Thermoproteota; class Bathyarchaeia; order TCS64; family TCS64; genus RBG-16-57-9. Next base: position 8,062 of record CAZBUI010000040.1, read on the forward strand.
GCGAGCCTCAGAGACTCCATTATCTTCTCCCGCGCAATCCAGGGCTCATGCAGTTGTATGGGAGTGTTGTTTATCCTGACCCTTCCTTTCCCCTCAGAGATCACGACCCTGGCCTTGCTCGTCTTGCGTTTCCCGACGGCCAGAACAGACCTTCTTCTACTCGACATCTTCTCACTTCTTCCATCCGATGGACTCGGCTATCTCTCCCACGGAGACGTACCTTCGGCTCAGGCTGCTTGAATGAATCTCCGGGATGCTCTCCTTCTCGGCGGCCTCCAGCTCCCTAGGCATTCCTATGTGAACCCTGAGGCGGCGGTAGGCGTCCTTTCCGTGGCTCTTCCTGTGGGGCAGCATCCCCCTGATGGTTCTGCGCACCATCCTGTGGGGCTGCCTGTGGTGAACGGGGCCTTTGCCGAAGCCTCCCACTTCGAGAAACTCCTTCTCTTTCTCTATGACCATGTTGCGTTTACCCGATACGACGATCTTCTCGGCGTTGACTATGTCTATGGTCTCGCCCGCGAGGAGCCTCTTGGCTACGGTGCTGGCCAGTCTGCCCAGTATGAGGCCGTCTCCGTCGATCACTGTTCTCTCGGACATATTCTTCATCCTTGCCTCGTTTAGAGCCGCCTAATGCACCCCTGTGAACAGCGTGTATGCGTATAAAGGTTTTCCAAACCCTGACGCTACAGTAATGATCGGTAAAGTCGTGGGCCGGTGAGACAAACCCTACCTTTCATGCTACCCTGATTATGCTAGAACTCTTTAGGTGGGTGCACTGTTTCAGGCGCAGCCACGGCAGGGCGATGAAGCGGGGCGTCACAAGCGGTAGCGTTCAGAGGGTCAGGAGGGTGCTGACTGGCTGCGACGACGACGCGTTGGTTTATCTGGTGATGCATACGGGGGCTGCCTGCCAACTCGGGAGCACACGTGCTTCCACAAGGAGGTCCGCTAGGAGGCGCGAGAACAATACTAGGGTCTTTGCTTGGCTGGAGGCGACTTGAGCCATTCTGCTACACCTTTCATCATGCGCACAATGTCGCCGCCCGTCTTTAGCGGCACCACGCGGATGCCAGGCTTATGCATGAGCCGGCTGTACAGTCTCTCCATCTCCATGTCTTTTCCCAGCGTAAGTATGAGCGTCTGGATTCCTGACCCGCCCAACACATCCAGAAACGCCACCGTCTCCTCGCAACTCTCACGGGTATCGACGCCCGCGATGCGGATGGGGCTGCCGTCGGTGATTATCACGAGGCTCTCGGGCTCAAACAATAAAGCCTGTCTCATGGCGGTGTCCAACCGCGTCTCCATGTCCGTTGGCTTCACGTCGTCTGGGCAGTTCTCCTGTCTGAACGTCTTCCCGAAGCTGCAGACCACCGTGTTGGGGTGCATCGCCGCCAGGGCGTTCGCCAGGAACCTGGCGGCCGTGATCTTGGTGTGCCGCTCCCATAGACTCCATGGTTCAGCCATGCTTGCGCTCCTGTCCAGAAGCACTAGGGTGCGCGTTTCCTTTTCGCTGACGAGCCCGGCTCCGTATATCCTTCTCTCGATGGCAAGCGTCTTGGCGATCAAGGGGCGAATGTCTGCGTCATGCCTGTGGTCTTCTTCGGGCGTCGGCTTGTACCCTTCGAGGAGCTCGACGAACTCGTAGAACCTGTTCTCCTCGATGAGCTGGATGAGGTGCCGCTCCTCGTCGTAGCCGGTGACCGGCTGCATGCACGGCTGGGCTGGACGGGTTTCCTCGAGGTGCTCGCCGTCCGTCGCCGTGGGGTCTTCCAGCACTGCCGCGTAGAACCCGCCGCTGCCCCTCACGGAGACTAGCACGGGCTTCCTGGCGCCCTCAGGGTCGAGGGTCAGCCTTCCCTCCTCGATCAGGTCATTTACCTGCTGCTCCATCTCGTGCTTCTCGACGTATATGCGGCCGGCTGGGCTTCCGTCCAGCCAGGTCGAGCCGTGGTTTCTAACCCTGAACGCGAGCACCACGACGGGGTACTCGTCGCTGAACAGTATGCTCATGTCTACTCCAGGCTGTACTCCATTACCCTGCGGCGGGCCTCCTCGTACTCCTCCAGGCCGAACTGGTTGAGGACGCGCATCTTGAGTAGCCTGTCCACGGCGAGCTGCTTGACCTCGTCCGGGCTCTGGTAGTGGTCGCGGTAGGCGTGGTACTCCTTGGCGAACTTGACGAGGTTCCTGACGCTGACTGGCGCCATGTACCTCATCTTGTCCACCTCCAGCTTGATCCAGGTTATGAAGTCGAATACGTGGGCGGGGAGCGCGTGCCTGGCGACGAGGCCCTGGACGCTCTCCATGGGGGTCCTGCCCCACATTATGGTCTTGCCGAACCTGTCCATGAGGCCCTGGTCGGGGGTTTCCTGTGTGGTGTGGTCCAGGTCGCCCGCCGCCACGACGCAGAATCCGTCCGGTAGCCTGACCTTTTTCCCGTCCACGGGGTTGGTGAAGGACTTGCTGTTCATGGCCTCGTAGAGGGCTGCCTGGGTCCTGGGCCGCAGCTTGGTGACGGCGTCGATGTAGGCTATGGGGGCGTCTTCCGGGTTGAGGGCTATCTGCGTGAGGATGCCGTGGTGCACCGGGTTTTCTCCCACGAAGGCGCTGGGGTTGAACCCGGCCACTAGCTCCCTCTCGGTGGTCTCTGCGCTGCAGTGGATGTAGACTCCCCCCATGATCCTCTTGAGCTGGAGCAGGGTCTCTGTCTTGCCTTCTCCGTGGGGGCCCAGCAGGAGGACGTTGTCGTTCATTCTCACCGCCCTGAGGAGCCGCTTGATCTCGTGGTCGTGGCCTTTGACGTGTCTGACGAGTTCGTTGAAGGCTTGGTCCTCTTCTTGTACGGCCTCCACCTGCTCCTCTTGTTGGGCCTCCTCGTGGAAGGGCTCGTCGTGTACGTACTCCCATTCCACGCTGGAGTCCATGATCTCCACCATCTGACATAGGTCCTCGTAGACCGTTTCCTGCATGGACTTGGGGATGGCGTCTGACTCCACCATGACGGGCAGGTAGCCTCTGTAGTAGTGCAGCCATCTCTGCAGCTCCTTGAGCTTGGCGGTGTCTTCGTCGGTTTCGCCGCCCATACCGAGCTCGTCTCTTCGAGTTCTGAGCCTCGATAGGTTGTCCTGTATCTTGTCTATGACGCTGCGGAGTCTGTCCATTTCTTCGGTGTACTCGTCGTCGGTGATGTCGCCTTTCTCCAGCTGACCCTGCTTCTCCTCGACGAGGTTTCTGGTTTCTCCGAGTATCTCGGCGGCTTCGTTTGCTTTGTCGCCGATGTCGGTGTACTGGTCCATGAGCTCCTCGGTTTTCTTCACGGCTTCGGTGTAGAGCTCTGCGAATACTTGGTGGCTGATCTCGCTTCTGTCGGCCATGTCTAGTATTTTTACTCTTTGGAGCATGTGTTTGGCGAGTCTGCCTTGTGGTTCTTCGGTGGGCGTGGGGGTGGGGATGGCTGCTTGGAGCTCTTGTTGGGCTTTTTGTTTGTTTTGTTGGGTTTGGATGGCTTCTCTGAGGTGTTGGAAGGGGTCTTCTGTGTGTTGTGGTAGTGTGTGGCCGCAGTTGATGCATGCTTTGCTCCAGGGTACGACGGCGTTGCAGTTGGGGCATGTGAGGTGGGCGTCGGGGAAGTTTGCCATGGCTGTTTGTTGTGTGGGGTTTCTGCGTTTAACTTTTCGAGATCGGTGATCTAGCTTTTTGGGGTAAGGGTTATATCGGGTGTTTTGGTATTTGGGGTGGGCGACTGTAGTCTAGAGGTATGATTTCTGCCTGCCACGCAGACGGCCCGGGTTCGAATCCCGGCAGTCGCACCAGTTTTACGTCGGGGTGATGTTGGGTCGGTCTCGTCTTCCGCTGAGTGGGCTGTGTGTGGTGGTGTTCTGCGACTTGGGTTTTTCCTTATAATTGGTTACTTATTATAAGCGTTTTTTCTGGCCGCCGATGCACCGGTGTTTCATTTAAAGTTAGCTTGTTTCTAATTGAATTCCGATGGAGCCCGGTGTCGGCTCTTAGCGTCCCTTAGAGCTCAGTTGTTGGCCGTTGAAGGGGCATCCACGCTTATAAGAGACGAAACGTTGCTGGGGGCGCCGCCCCTGTCATCTCTTCGAGTTTTTTTCGTGGTTTCCGAGGGATTCAGTGTCCAGAATGAGTTCGCCTCGTCTCATGAGCCTCTCGTCGACTGCTTTCCAGTCCATTGTTATGAGATATGCCTTGTTTGATAAGTTTTCCTGATAGTCCACAATGCAGTAGTAATTGTTTTTCGGTGCCTGCAAACAGTGTCAAGATGTTATCAGTTATTTAATCGACCTACGTCGATGTCCAATCTTCTCACAGCAACCTGCTGCAAGTCGAATTGACGAATAGCTAACTCGATGACCTCTATACGGTCTATGGATCACGAAGAGGGGCTTAGGCTGACGTTGATTTGCCGTCATAAATCTCGTGCACCCCCCAACAATGCTCCTCTTGGGCTCAACAAAGGATATTAAACGCCGTCCGAAAGTCTATAATCGAATGGGGTTTGGAATCCGCTTCAGGAAGTACAGTAGCTCACTCACGTCGCTGAACCTCCCCAGCGCAGCCGTCTCTCTTTTTGTCTTCCTGTTGATATCGCAGCACGTGCTCCCCAGAAACAGCTTTGTGAACATCTCTCCCCAGATAAAGTGCGAGATCACCACTGACAGAGAGGTCTATGACATAGGCGATGAGATAGCGATCAGCGGATTCATCCAGCTGAACGACTTCGTCCCGAACGTCAGGGTGAGGATTTATGTCTTCGACTGGGACGACGGCTCTACGACTCTCTTGGTGGACACGGTTAGGGACTTCAGGGCGACCTTACCCACTCAGCTACACGATCTCAACAGGGGGAGACCCCTTCGATGGGAGAGTGACAGGATAGGAGAGTTCGGGATAAAGGTCCAACTGGAGGGGGAGGATGGCCCTGAGATGTTGAGCACATCCTTCATCAAGGAGCGCTTCCTAGTCTTGGAGAACGGCCTCTACACAGACGTATACACTGATAAATTGAACTACATGGAATCGGAGAGAACCCAGATTTTCGGCGTGATCCTCTCAAGCGAAAGCCGGGGACTGGCGAATGTCAGGCTTACCCTAGTTCGAGGTTCAGTGGAAATCGATGAGATGTTCGACAAAGCTGTTGAGATCCTTGCCGGCGAAGAAATCCTAGTATCTAGCCAATTGGACACGACAGGTTTGAGCGGTCACTACCAGATTCTCATGGAGATAAACTTCGAGGAGGAGTGGGAGAAGGTCAGCACGTACACCCGATTCAATGTCGTCAGCAGGGAGTCCAAGGAGACGTTGTCGGAAGCCCTGTCCAGGGACTTCACGATTCGGAGAGATGAGGAGCTGCTGGCGGTCCTCTCTGAGACCGAGGCCCTTCTCTCTAACCAACCGGGAATCGACGGGGGCTTAGTCGAGCAGATCATCAGGGGCTACCACGAACTGAGCGAATCCGAGAAAAGCGCCCTCTTCCTTCAGACCTCGAACGAAGAACGCTACGTGACGACCGGGGACCTGATGCTCTGGCTTTTTACCGACTTCGCTGATTCGACGGGCGTCGAGATCAACGACACTGAGATACTACTCTCGTACACGGCTGTGTTCGACGACTTTTTCACCCGCAAAGTGAGGGGCGACACGTCGTGGGGGAGAAAGGCCTGGAACGACGAGGCTGACGACTACGTCT
>CAZBUI010000041.1:0-13579 GCA_964495055.1 uncultured Candidatus Bathyarchaeia archaeon
TAACGGGGGTCAGCGGCGGGATAGGAGGAGAGACCGCCCTCGGCTTCGCCGGGCAAGGGAGGCAACGTCGCCCTAAACTATCTTAACCGTAGGGAGAACGCGGAGAAGACGGCGAGTGCCCGTGAGCTGGGCGTGGAAACCCTTACCGTCAAGGCAGACGTTTCCGTGCCAGAGCAGGTCAAGGCCATGGTTGACAAGGCGACCGAGGAGTTTGGTGGGCTAGACGTGCTCGTCAACTGCTCCGCCCTGCACCCGCCACCCGTGTTCAGTCTCGATGAGCCGAACTGGGAGCGCTGGAAGAGGATGATGCACGTGAACGTCATGGGCATCTTGGCTTGCAGCCACGCCGCTACTCCCCACCTCAGGGACAGCGGCGGCAACATAGTGAACGTTGTAATGGACTGGGATGCGGGAGGCGTCGGCTACACCCTCACCAAGGCAACCGGCACGCCCCTCACGAGGGGACTGGCGAGGGAGCTGGCGCCCATAAGGGTGAACGCCGTCTCCCCCGGCGCCGTGGACACCTGGGGGATGACCGAGGACGAGAAGAAGTACTGGGTGGACCGCACCCTGCTCAAACGGGTGGGCCACCCAAAGGACATAGCCGACGCCATACTGTTCCTAGCCTCAGACGAGGGGCTACATCACCGGCGCCACGCTGCAGGTGGGCGGCGGCACGCGTCTGCTAGTCTAGCTTCTCCAGCGCCGCCGCCACGATCAACGGGAACACTATGGTTACGTCGCCAAAGATTGTGCTGGTATTGGACTCTAGGCTGCCGCTTTTCAGCTTCCCCCACGTGATGGACTCCCTGAGGGGGGCCCCGCTGAGGCTGCCGTCCTCGACGCGGGCCGTGCTTATCTGGACCGCAGCGTCGAGCCCCTCCCTCAGGGTGTGCATGTACTGGGCGTGGTGCTTGGGCGTCCCCCCGCCCAAGATGATGGCCCCCGACTTCTTGGCGTTGTAGACCATGTCCGCAAAAAGGTCGAAGTCCTTGAGGGGGTTGAACTCCAGCCTCTCGCGTTTGCTGTACATCCACAGCGGTATCCCGAGCATGCTGTCCAGGAATCCTGGGCTGAAGATGGGCACGTTCTTCCGGGCCGCCGTGTAGATCACGCTCTCCTCGTCGCTTAGCCGCAGCCCCAACTCCCTTAGGAACTCGTGGAACGCCATGCCCACCCTCTTCTCCTCGGGTATGTCGTCGAGGATGCTGCCGATGAAGCCTTCCAAGTCAGCGAAGACGTGGCTCTCGATGAATATGTCGTAGGCCCTGCTGTAGCCTTCCCCGTAGAGCTCCTCGTCGTCTACGTTCACGGTGCCCACGAGGTGGCCGCCGCCCATGGCCTCCACGAGGTCGTGGACCATGTTGGCCCCGTTGGTGACCACGGCGTCCACGTACCCGTCCCTAATCAGGTCCCTGAATACGAGGCGCAGACCGCCCGGCACCAGGGGCCCTGATAGGGTGATAAAAGTAGTGTAGTCCGGGTCGCCGAACATCTCGGCGACTATCTCCACTGCCCGCCCCACCCTGCCCGCGCCGATGACGCCGGCTCTGCGCATCTCCTCGGCGAGCTCGCCGACGGTCATGCCGCCGCGGAGCCGCATCTGGTGTACTCTCTTCATCCGTGCGCCTTCAGCTCTTGACGCGCTGGATCTTCACCCTGCCCATGATGACCCAGTACTCGACGTTCTTCCCGGCCTCAAGCTTTGAGGCCACCTCCTCGTCCGTCGGCATGGCGACATCCATCATCTCGTAGGTCTCCAAGTCCATTATCTGGACGCTGCCCGGGCCCATGTTGATAACCTGGCCGCTCCTCTTATCCACTATAGGCACCTGGATGTTGGCGTCCGTGCTGCTGACGAAGCTCTGCTTCCTGCCGTCGAACAGGCTGATGGCGGTGCACCTGAACTTGGCGCTACCGTGCTTACCCGGCTTGCTCTTCTGTATGCTGACGATCTGGCTGGGCTCATCGTTGATGATGGCGTAGCTGCCTTCCCTGAGCTCCCCGACTTTAGCTATCCTGTATGACATCTAACACACTGTTCCCTTGGGTTTACACTCAAAGTGTGGTTAAAAAGTATAAAGGTAGCGAATGAGTGTTTTCTCAGTCTCTCCTAGCCTTGGGCTTTATGGTGAAGGTGGCGGAGGAGCCCACCACCTGGGCGTCCGAGGTCACCCCTATGACCTCCCTGAAGAACGCGACGATGTACTCCTTGAGGAAAATGCTCCACCCGACGCCCTGGTTGTGGCTTAGGTGAAGGATGTCCCTATCCTCCTTCTTGTAATACGTCGTCCTGAACCACCCGCCGTTGTCCCCGAGGAGCTCGGTTATGTACCAGATGGCGTTCTCGTAGGTGATGGGCAACCCCCTCCTCAGTATGAACTTCTTGGGCCGCTCCGTCCCAGCCGACCTCGCGATGGCTCTTATCTCACTCTCATCGAGGGCCGACAGCAGCTCCGAGAAAGTGTCAGGGGCGATCGTGACCGCGCCGAGGTTCTCGAAGAACCTGTAGCTCACGCAGTACTTCCGGATGATGCGGTCCACCAGCGTGTTGACGCTGACGCCCTGCCTATCCGCCTCGTACCGCAACACCTCGTCGTACGCCTCGTTTATGCGCACAGTCCGGGTCACCGTGGAGTCCTTGGCTATGGGGTCATAAATCGTCATGTTTGCAATTGAACACGGTTGAACACACCTATATAAATTATCTATTAAAAGAAAGTAACTGTACACGCTAACCTTAATAACCGCGTCGATATTGTCTCGCGGAAGCAACCCTAAGGTTCGGAGGCGACTGAAGAATAAAGTGCCCTATCTGCGGAAGCGAGAAACTCATACGCGACTACGACTCGGGTGAGGACGTCTGCGGCTCGTGCGGCCTCGTCGTACAGGCGACCATCGTTGACACGGGCCCCGAGTGGAGAGCATTCAACGCCGAGGAGAGAAACAGCAGAGCGAGGACGGGGCACGCGCTCTCCTACACTATATACGATAAAGGACTTTCAACGGTCTTCCGGCCAGACAAGGACGCGAAAGGCAACAGGCTTGACAACGAGACACGCATCAAGATGACGAGGCTCAGGCGCTTCGACAACAGGACGAAAATGGACGAGACATGGCAGAGGAACCTGAGCGTCGCCATGTCCGAGCTGGACAGGATGTGCACACACCTACACCTACCCAAGAACGTCAAGGAACGGGGGGCGCTCATATACCGCAAGGCACTCAAGAAAGACCTGCTGCGGGGCAGAAGCATCGACGGGTTCGTCGCGGCCAGCCTATACGCGGCGTGCAGACAACTACAGATACCGAGGCCTCTCAAGGAGTTGGCGGAGATCAGCACACGTGATCACCAGGAGGTAGCCAGAACCTACAGGTTGCTGATAAAGGAGCTGAGCCTGAGGATGCCCGTGGACGACCCCATGAAGTTCGTCTCCGGGATAGCCTCGAAGCTCCAGCTGACCCAGCGCACCCAGCGGCACGCCATCGACATTCTCGTGGAGGCCGACAAGAGGAAGGGTCTCACCGGCAAGGACCCTCGTGGACTCGCGGCGGCGGCCCTGTACATGGCCTGCAACGAGACGCATGAGAAACGCATACAGAAGGACATCGCCGAGGCCGCCGGCACAACGGAGGTCACGCTCAGGAACAGGCTACGGGGAATCGAGAGCCTGCTCCACGACTAATCCAGATCGTCATCGACTACTACTCTCTGTTCTTCATTCATCCCGGGCGGGCTGTACCTGATATCGGGGTCGTCTAGGCTCTCGACCACGCTCGCGTAACTGGATCGTAGGCCCTCCGCCCTGACGACCTCGAAGCCCTCATGTATCTCTTCCAGCGAGTCCACCCTGCCCCTGTCGAGCCTGCAGCCGAAGGGCCCGCACTCGACCACCCTGATGCTCATCGTGACTGAACCCATGGCTCAGCCTATAAACTCGACCCAGCGTGACAAAGGTGGGTCCCACGTGAAACAGGGGCCACGCTTCAGCCGTTTCACACAGTTTTATATAGGATAGGCTGCACCTTTTCATGAAACGTCTCAGAGTTGATTTGATTGGACGCCAAGGAAGCGCTAGACAAGATTCTCATGCCCGGGAGCGTCGCCGTCATCGGCGCCAGCACGGACCCCTTCAAGTGGGGCTACATGCTGCTGAACGCCGTGAAGCAGAGCGGCTTCGAGGGCAACATCTACCCCATCAACCCCAAGGCCGAGGAGATACAGGGGCTCAAGTGCTACGCCAGCGTCAGGGACGTCCCCGGCGACGTGGACATGGCCCTGGTCGTCGTCCCCGCCCGCTTCGTGCCGTCGGTCTTCGAAGACATGAAGGCCAAGGGCGTCAAGGGGGCCGTGGTCATCACCAGCGGCTTCAGCGAGACCGGCGACGAGGGCAGACAGATGATCCAGCAGATCAAAGACACGGCGGAAGGCAGCACAAGGTTCATCGGCCCCAACTGCATGGGCGTCACAAGCAGCAAGGCCAAGCTCAGCGCCCTCATGATCCCGTTCCTCCACGAGAGCGGCGACGTCGCGTTCATCAGCCAGAGCGGCGGCTACGGCCTCCAACTCTACCTCAGGGCCTCCGCCATGGGCGTCGGCATAGGCAAGTTCATCAGCAGCGGCAACGAGAGCGACCTCAAAGGCTGGAACTACCTGGAGTACTTCGGCCAGGACCCCGACACCAAGATAATCACCATGTACATAGAGGGCCTCAAGGACGGCCGCAGGTGGTACGAGGCCGCCAAACAGGTCACGCCCATGAAGCCCATCGTCGCCATCAAGGTGGGCGTCACCGAGGCCGGCAGCAAGGCCGCAGCCAGCCACACCGGCAGCATCGCAGGCAGCGACAAGGTCTACGACGCCGCGTTCAGACAGGCAGGAGTCATCAGGGCCTACGACGCTGCCGAGATGTTCGACTTCGTCAAGGGGCTGCTCTACTGCCCCCTGCCTCAGGGACCGAACATAGGCATCGTGAGCAACAGCGGTGGCGTAGCCGTGGAGACGGCGGACAGGCTCATACAGAACGGCCTCAAGGTGCCGACGTTCAGCGAGGAGGCGCAGGAGGAGGTGAAGCAGCTCATACCGGCGTTCGGCAACCCCAAGAACCCCGTGGACCTCACCGCGACGCTGAACATGAACAGCTTCCTCAACGTCCCCGACATAGTGCTGAAGCAGCCGGAGATACACGGCATGATAACCATCAGCCTGGGCACCAGCATCATAAAGACCATGTTCCCCGACGTGCCCGAGGAGGACCTCCAGGGCATGTACGAGTGGATCAACGGCACCCTCCTCAAGACCTACAAGAAGTACGACAAGCCGGTGATAGTCATCGACCCGGCGGCGGACGTCGCGGGGGCGTCCGCCAAGATACTGGAGAAGGAGAGCGTCCCGGTGTACACGACGCCCGAGAGGGCCGCCGACGTCATGGGAGTCCTCTATAGGAGGAAGCTGTACCTCGACAAGGTGAGCGCCTAGCCCCATCCACCCTTTATAGTAAAATTTCGGTTCTTAGAACGCCTGGATGCTGGAGTTGTCTTCGTCGACGAGCATGCCCCGTATCTCCCTGGGGTCGGCGTCGTCCCTCTGAAGCAGCTCCAGATGCCTCTCCATCTTCCGGGTGTTGTCCCGTATGACCCTGATCAAGTCGCCGCTGAACTCGCTCCTCTTCTCGGCTATGTGGGTCGCCTGGTTGATCAATATGATCTGGTTCCTGATCTCCTGCTCCGCTATCCAGACCCCCTCACGTATCTTCTGCTGCTCCGTGAGCCTCATCTCGTACCTGATCCGTTCCTGCTCCCTGACGAAGTAGACGAGCATGAAGACGCTGAACACCATGGTGGCGAAGACAAGCTGCTCAAGGTAGTAGGTCTCGGAGAACGCGCGCAGCCAGGGCAGGTCGAAGTAGCTGAGGTAGACGGTGGCGAAGAAAGTGGCTAGGCTGACCACGTAGCCCACGTAGATCACCCTGTACTTGCTCATGACCTCCCGGAAGATGCCCCTGAACTTTTCCAAGTGTGACAGCATCTGCTCTGAGGCCCCGACTGCATCCAAGATCAGTATCGTCTTTCTGTAGCGTGTCCAGCAGTTAAATCGTGGTCTGTGTAGCCGCAACCCACCTACAACGTGTCCGGCCGCGCTGCCGCCTGAACACCGCGTTGAGGGCCTCCCCCACAGCGTCCATGAGCCCGTTTGCGGCCCCGGAGCCCACTATGTCGCCGGTGTGCTCCCGGATGAACCCGTAGAAGACGCCGACGCTGAAGGCGTAGAACCCCCAGCTCCAAGAAACGGTGTAGACGCCCTGCAGCGGCCTGAACGTGTTCAGCGCCCTGTCCAGCCCGTACAGACCCGAGGAGACCAGCAGCCCCGGCCCACAGGACACGCCCTCGACGCTCCAGGGCCGCCCATACTCCTCGTTCACCGTGAACTGGATGCAGCCCCGGTAGAAGAGCTCCTCGAAGCCGCCGAAGGCCAGCTACCACAGGACAGCGGAGAACACCCCGAGGGACATCCTCCCCAACGCGGCCCCCAAGACCAGCGGGAAAGCCAGCGCCAAGGCGGCCAAGACCAGGCGGACCCTTACGGAGGAGAACGGCCTGCGGTTCTTACCCGTGAGACACCTGAGGAGCAGGAACAGCGCGAAAAACATGGTGGCCGAGAGGACGAGGGAGCCGTCCGCGTACCTGTGGGCGGCCCCAGGGGACAACAGCGGCGTAAGCAACAGCCGAGGCCCGCCAAGTAGAGGCACCCCTTAAGCCCGGCGTCCAGGCCGGTCTCCCACCCAGAGCCAAGCCGCTGGGCTCCAGCTCACGCTTCCCGAGGACCAGCGCCAGCGTGGGCACCAGAACCGTGAGGAAGCCCGTGAAGTAGCTCCACCCCAGAACCCGACGCCCCCAACGCATCAGGCCGGACGCCCCCCACAGGAGGATGATCAGCTGGAGAAGCGAGAAGACGGCCGGCACCTCGACTATGGAGCGCCCCTTCATGGAGACACGCGCACCGACAGGGATTTAGGGGTTTTCAAAGCATTTAAAGCCGGGCCGACAGGGGATAGGCTGTATGTTCGACGGCGTGAGACGCGCCTACGTGCTCATGATCGCTTACATGATGGAGGCCGTGGAGGAGCTGGGCACAGACGAGGCCCTGAGAATGCTCGAAGCCGCCGCGGAGAGGCAGGGCGCCATAGTGGCCAGGGAGATGAGGAGGGCGCTTCCGCCGGGTATGGATGTCCTCGACGTGGGAGCCGAGGTCTACCGCAGGTTCATGGCAGACGCCGGCGCCAAAATAACCGAGCACAGCCGAGACGAGGCCAGCGTCACCTTCCTGGTCAGGAGGTGCCCCTTCTACGAGGCGTTCCTGGACGTGGGGGTGGACTGCGGCATGTTCCTCAACGGGCTCTGCGGCAACCTCACCCTGCCCAGCATACAGCACACCCTGAGCCACTTCGACGAGAGGCTCCGGGTGGAGACGGTGGTGACAAGGGAGAGCGCCGAGGAGATATGCCTGGAACGGGTGTACCTCGCCAAGGAGTAACTCAAATACGGTGACTCCCACTACCTCTACGTAATGGTTCTCCGGTACACATCGGACATACTCATCCTAGGCACGGGCGGCGCCGGCCTCAGAGCAGCCGCGGAGGCCCACGAGAAGGGGGCGGACGTGCTGCTGGTCTCCAAGAGCCCCGCCGGCTACAACAACTGCACCATAGTCGCGGGTAGCGGCTACCTCGCCGCGGTGGGCGGCATGACCGTCGCCGAGCACAAGGAACGGACCCTCAGCGTCGGGAAGGGCGTCAACGACCCCAAGCTCGTCGAGGTGCTCACAGAGGAGGGCGGCAGACGCGTCCTGGAGCTGGAGAAATACGGGCTGGTGGTCAACGTGCGCCGCGGAGGGATACACGTCGGCGACGAGACCACCAAGCTGGGTCAAGGCATCACCCTCCCCATGGTGGACTATCTCCGGGAGACCGGAGTCGAGTTCGTCGAGAACACCATCGTCACACGGCTCCTCAAGAAAGACGGGAGAGTAGTCGGCGCAGTGGGGTACCAAGGCGACGAGAAACAGCCCACAATATTTCAGTGCAAGGCAGTCGTACTGGCCACGGGCGGCGCGGGCGCCCTATACAAGCGCACCGACTGCCCCATAAGGACCACGGGCGACGGGTACAGCCTCGCCTACCACGCCGGCGCCAGGCTACGGGACATGGAGTTCGTCCAGTTCTTCCCCCTAGCCCTCGCCGAGCCCGGCGTGCCGCCCCTCCTCGTGGACGGCCCCGTCATCGAGGAAGGCAAGATAATGAACGTCCTCGGCGAAGACATCCCCGAGAAACACGGCGTCACCGAGCGACCCTACATAGCGAGGAGCCGGGACCTCCTCTCACGGGCCATGATGCTGGAGATAATGAAGGGCGGCGGCGTGGAGGGCGCCGTCATCGTGGACGGCCGCGACGTGGTCAAGCGGAGCAAGCCAGGCACCTTCTTCGGCATGGGCAGCTACGAGTTCTTCGTGAACAAGCTACAGGCACACGAGCGCTCCTTCAGGGTGGCTCCCCTCTCCCACCACACCATGGGCGGCGTGGTGGCCAACACGTGGGGCGAGACAGACGTCAAAGGGCTCTTCGCGGCAGGCGAGGTCGTGGGCGGGGTCCACGGCGCCAACAGGCACGGCGGCAACGCCCTCACAGACGTCACCGTCTTCGGGGCCAGGGCCGCGGCCAGGGCCGCCGAGTACGCCGAGAAGACGAGCCACGTGGAAGCCGAGGAACTGGCCGAGGAAGACCTGCAATACTACGAGAAGCTAACCGGGCGGGAGACCGGGTACACGCCCAGATCGGTAATGAACGTCCTCAAGGAGACCATGTGGGAGAAGGTGGGAGTCGTGAGGGACAGCCAGATGCTCGTCGAAGCCTTCGAGAAGATACAGGAGCTCAGAGACACGACCCGGAGGCTCATGGCCCAACCCGGGAGACAGATGATCCCCGCCCTGGAGACCCCCATGGCGCTGGACGCCGCCGAGCTGATAGTCAGGGCCGCCATGATGAGACGAGAAAGCAGAGGCGCCCACTACAGACAGGACCACCCAGATCAGGACCCCGACTGGGTCAAGACCGTGATAATCTCCAAGAAAGGCTCGGCCATGCAGCTCACCACGGCCCCCATAGGTGAGGCGTTTGAGTGATCTCGCCGAGAGGATAATGGCCGAGGTAAGGGACTCCGGCGACCCCGAGAAGAAGGCCCAGCTGAAACGGTACTTCCGGGAGCCCATAGAGAGCCACGGCCTCACCAGCCAGCAATCCAAGGACATAGCGAAAAAGTACTACCCGGAGGTCAAGGGAGACCTCCCCAAAGCGATCCGCCTCACAGGGATGCTAATGAGCTACCGGAACCTCAGCTACAGCTCCGTGGCCCTCAGAATACTCGAAAATTTCAGCAGACACCTAGAGCCCAGCCACTTCCCGGTCTTCGACGGCTGGGTAGACCACCTCACCAACTGGGCCACCACGGACCACCTCAGCACCAAGATAATAGCCGTGACAGTAAAGAAGGACCCCGGCCTCGTAGAGAAGCTATTGGAGTGGACAGGCTCAGAGAACAGGTGGAGGCGGAGAGCCGCGGCCGTGAGCCTCGTCCCCATGGCGCGCAGAGGCGAGATGCTAGACGACGTATTCAGGGTGGCAGACAGGCTCATGACGGACGGCGACGACATGGCCCAGAAAGGCGTAGGCTGGATGCTCAAGGAAGCCTCCAAGAAGCACCCAGACGAAGTCAGAGAGTACCTGCTCTGTTGGAGAGAGAAGTCGCCGGCGCTCATACTGCGGTACGCCTCAGAGAAGCTGCCCCAAGGCAAGAGGGTGCTGAAGACCGGCCGCTAGACCACCCTTTAATTAATTAACGCTCCATAATCGCTTTAGGCGTCGCGTCGACCGTGACCATGATCAGGTTTGGTGCTAACGGTCCGGGAAGTCATGACCCCCCAGGTAGTGACCATCGACTACATGCAGTCTGTGAGGAACGCTGCCAGAAGGATGACCAAGTTCGGGATAAGCAGCCTCCTCGTCATAGCCGACGACGGCCTCAAAGGAATAATAACGGAGAGGGACATAGTCCAGAGAGTAGTGTGCAGCGGCCTAGACCCCGCAGAGACACCCGTCTGCGAGGTAATGTCAGAGCCCGTGATCGTCGTGGGCCCCGAGGAGCCCCTGGAGAAGGCCGTCGAGCTCATGCTCATACAGAGGATCAAGAAGCTGCCCATCATGGAGAGGGACGACGGCGTCATGAAGCTCATAGGCATACTGAGCCTCCTCGACGTGGCGCAGCTCCACCCCGACCTCCTTGAGGGGCTCAGGGCCATGGTAGAGGAGCAGTACGCCGAGGTCGAGGGAGACTTCTACGTCTCGTAGCATCCGCCAACCCTATTAAACACCGTAGCCCCCTATTCCTTGAATCCGTTATGAAGCTCAGCAAGGTCTCCGACAGGGTTTACGCCAACTGGGACGGCGAGACAGGCGGAAACGTGGGCATCATCACCCTCGACGACACGGTTCTGGTGGTTGACGCCCAGTACCCGGGAAGCGCCAGGAGGTTCAGGGAGGCCATACCCCGGGTCACGGGCAAGCCGCTGAGCCATCTACTGCTGACCCACGTCCACGGCGACCACGTCTTCGGGAGCATGGTGTTCGAGGACCTGGAGATCGTCAGCCACCGCAGGCTCTGGGAGAAGATGGAGGAGAGCCTAGAGAACGAGTGGGCCCCCGGGAACCTCGAGAAGATGCTGGAGACTTACAGGCGGGACGCCCCAGAGCGATGGTGGCTCTTCGAAGGACTCAGGATCGTGGTGCCGACGACCACCTTCAACGACAGATGGGAGAAGGACGGAGCCGAGTTCATACACACGGGCGGCCACACAGACTGCAGCAGCATCGTCTACGTGCAGGAGGACAAGACGCTCTTCGCGGGAGACCTCCTCTTCGTGGAACGGTTCCCATGGGCAGGGGACCCCACGGCGGACCCGGATGCTTGGATCGAGGCGTTCCAGACGATACTCGACATGGACGTGGAGAAGATAGTGCCCGGCCACGGGCCCCTCTGCGGCCTAGATGAGGTGGAGAGACAGCTCAAATGGATGAAGGAGGTACGGTGGATAATGAAGGGCCTCATCGAGGAAGGAGCCTCGGAGGAAGAGGCGCTGGACTACGGGTACCCCAAGCTGTACCCCACCGATCGGCCGGAGTGGCAGAAGCGAAGCTGGGCCCGGTGGTACCGGCACTGGAAAAGCTAACCCCATAATTCCGTGTTCCATGTAACAATGCGTTTGAATTTCCCGTAGAATAACAAAGTGTTTCTAATGATTAATTTTTTCTGCTTCTGAATTCAAAAACATTTGATAACGGTTAACAGTTTATTATATGATGAGAATAGGCCGAAACTTTGTCATCTTTATAGTACGCGCGCGTAAACAAAATTATATACCCTTCTACAAGAAATATTTAAGAAGGATTCGGATTAACCCATAAAATCCGGTTTAAGATGGGCCTTCCTTTATAAGGGCTTAAATACACTGACAACCCGAGACGAGGTTAATCAATATCCTCTCATATTTCTTTCATTTGGATTGGGGGTAATGTGTATATTTGGATATGGATTTTATTGCGTAGATGAGTTTCTAAAAATAAATCGATTAAACACCATTCCAGAAGAAAAATGTACAAAATTTGAATTAATTTCTATACAAATTGATGGCGAAGAGTGTAAAATGGCAAAAACCAAAGAGGGCAATATTTGGATTGATGTATCAGATAACATAGAAGAAATAGAGATGGAGGTATCTTATACTGGAGTTTTAATAAATGGCTTTTTGGAGTGTGTTATAAACTATGATGATAATACTGAATCTCATGTTTTTGATAGAAATACCTATTTGATGGATTTTGGATTTTTTGATGATTATAAACATTATATATACGGAGGAGAAGATACTGGTTTATTACAATGCGAGAATGATACTATAATTTTAAACTTTAAACATTTATTTAGGAAATCAAAAAACCAATCAAATTATTTAACATCTGTTTAAACTGGATTAGGAAAAAAGAAACTATACAAGTATTGTTCTATACCAGACACAGTATCAATAAAAACATTTACTATAAATGTATACGAAGATCCTTTTTATAGACCAAATTATAAACGTAGAAAATTAAATTCCGTAATTATTGAAAGAAAAATGGAAAAAAAAGTTAGAGTCAAAAAAAGAAAATTATTAGTTGTTGATGATTTCGAAGATAGCAAAAAGGGTGAAGCTCCAAACCTTCCATGGAAAGTATTAAATGAAAATAATAATAACATAATTGTAACAAACAAGATTGATAATGATACAAAAGATTTCAATATGATTAGAATATTTAATATAAATACAAGTGTTAGTCTATATAGAGAATTCAAACCAGTTAAAAAGATGATATTAAAATATAAAATTATGCAGGCAAATTATTTTAGAAGACAATTAGGATCACCACTATTGATATTAAGTAATCAAAATATAGGTTCCCCAAATCAGAATAGAGCAGTTTATATGGAAATAAGGAATGGCTGGTTAATTCATGGTTTTGAAGGGGAAAAATATGCGAAATTAAAATAGGGAAAATGGTATGAAATAACGGTGGAGGTTGATTGTGTAGATCATAACTACATAATAAATATTGATGACAGTTTAAAAATGACTAGAAGTATGCCAGCAAGTTTCAATGACGTAAATGTGATTAGATCCAAAAAACTTCGGACCAAATGCCCAAGTAACGTGGGAAACATATTACAGAGATATTCAATTATAGGATATAAGTTAAGAACCATTTTTTATCAAATTTTATTTTGGTATCCTGCCTCTAAAGAAAATTAACAAAGGTATTATTGCCGAAAATAGGCTCTCAACAAAAGTTAATTACTTAGATTAAAAAATTCAACATCAGCGTTACAAGTAACAAGAAAAAACGACGCTTCAAGTCCCCCAGACACACCATCATCTAAGGGGGGAAGGGAGGTAGACGAGAAAAGGCTAACAGACGCCCCTTCAACCGAAAGAAGCCCCAGAAACGCCCCTTCCAGATCAAATCACATACAAAAGTGTAAATCACCGAATACAAAAACACCCCTAAAAAACGCTTATTCCACATGATCAACCATGGCACAAACTTTTTCCGTAAAACCAAGCAACAAGGAACAGGCCCAGCGTCCGCTAAGCAAAAAAACTGTTAACGCCGTGTACGGCTCCGATTTCTCCCGTGGGATCAGGTAATAAGCTGGTATTCGGGCAATTGGTGGCTGCAGGCTGAACACCTCGGCCAAAGCCTCGGTGCTTACACCCCAGCTCCATCAAACCCATCTTCTATGGGCGCCCTCCAGCCCGAAGGCACGGATGTCTATTTTTAGGAGCGGCTTCGGGCTTAGATGCTTTCAGCCCTTATCCGCGGCGGCGTAGCTGCCCGGCGATGCCCTGTCGGACAACCGGTACACCAGAGGCCACAGCGCGATGTTCCTCTCGTACTAATCACCCTTTCCCCTCAGACATCCAACACTCCCAGTA